>DATFUW010000034.1:0-3648 GCA_035260605.1 Thermoanaerobaculia bacterium
TCGAAGTCGGTCGAGGGGCAGGTCAAGTCCGGTCGCATCTCGGCGCTGACTCAGGAAGGCACGCTGCTCGGCACGCCGCACTACATGTCGCCCGAGCAGATCCGCGAGCCGAAGGACGCGGGCGCGAAGAGCTACGTCTATTCCGCGGGGGTGGTGCTCTACGAGATGCTGACCGGATCGCTTCCGTTCAACAGCCGCTCGCTCCCCAAGCTGATCGACGCCATCTATCGCGGCGAGAAGCAATCTCCGAGCTCGCTCCGTCCGGAGGTCGACCGCGAGCTCGAAAGGATCGTCCTCGAGGCCATGCATCCCAAGCTCGACGGACGGTTCGAATCGGCGCGGGCCTTCTACGACGCGCTCGAGGAGTACAGCATCCGCCCGGTCTACACGCCGACCGACGGTGCCATCCCCACGCCGGTGCGCCCGATGCCGGCCGTCGGCGCCTCTCAGCAATGGCTGCTGGTCAACGTCAAGCCGGACGTGAACGAGCGCCATCCGCTCGAAGGCGAAAGCGTGATGGTGGGACGCGACCGGAGTTGCTCGATCGTGCTCGCGCATCCCGCCGTCTCCCGCCGTCACGCCAAGATCACGCTCAACGGCGGCGCGTGCGTGCTCGAAGACCTCAAATCGGCAAATGGAACCTATGTCAACAACACGCGCGTGGAGCGCGCGAAGCTCAAGCCCGGCGACGTCGTGCGGTTCGGCGCCGACCCGGCGTGCAGTTATGTATTGAGGGATCATTCAGAGAATCGATAGCGACCAACGGGAGCCGTCATGTCCGAAATCACCTGTCTCCGCTGCAAGCAACCGATCGACAGCCAGCTCGAGCAGTGCCCGCACTGCCAGGAGCGGGTGACGAGCTTTCAGCGCACGTACTCCGCGCGGCTGATCGACGGGAAATACCAGATCCTCGACCGGTTGGGCGTGGGCGGCATGGGGGAGATCTTCAAGGTCCGCCACATTCACCTGAACGAGCTGCGGGTGATCAAGATTATGCGCCCGAACGTGGCCGCGGACGATCAGGGGATGCAGCGCTTCCTGCAGGAGGCGCGCACCTCCACCATGATCAAACACAAGAACCTGGCGATGCTCTACGACTTCGCCCAGCTCGAAGACGGCTCCTACTACATGGTGTGGGAGTTCATCGACGGGACCAACATTCAGAAGTGGACGTTCCAGAACGGGCCGATGCCCCCGCGCCTCGCGGTGGAGATTGCCATCCAGGCGCTCGACGGGCTCGAACACCTGCACTCCATGGGGCTGATCCACCGCGACATCTCGCCCGAGAACATCATGCTCTCGCAGGACCACCACGGAAAGCTGCTGGTCAAGGTCATCGACTTCGGCATCGCCAAGTCGCTCGCCGAGGGCGAGTCGGGACAGGGGTTGACGCAGACCGGCATGTTTCTCGGCAAGCTGAAATACGCCTCGCCGGAACAGGCCGGATTTCTGAAGGAAGGCGAGCACCTCGATCCCCGCAGCGACCTCTATTCGTTCGGCATCGTCATGTACGAGATGCTCGCCGGACGCGCGCCGTTCCAGGCGACGAACCCGCATGGCTACATCCTCAAACACGTCACTGAGAAGCCGCTGCCGATCGCGCAGCTCAACCCTGAGGTCACCGTGCCGCCGCAGCTGGAGGCGATCGTCATGAAGTCGCTGGAGAAGAGCCGCGACGACCGCTTCGCCTCCGCAGCGGAGTTCTCGTCGGTCCTTTCGTCCGTCCGCGACTCCATCGCCCCCGACGCGAAGTTCGGACTCGGCGAGCGGATGGTCACCCTCTCCGCGCAGCGCACTGTGTCCGATGTGCCGCGCGTGCGCACGGGACAGGTGCCGACGACCGGAAGCGTGCCCACGCAGGGCACCACTGGCGGCACCGGCAGGACGCAGGCCGATCAGGCGACCGTCGTGGAGCGCGGTGTCGGCCCGCAGACCGCGTCGCAGCAGCCGACGATGATCGAGCGTACGGCAGGTTCCGCCGCGCCGACCGTACAGGAGCGGTTCGAACCACAGGCCGCTCCCACGATGCTCGAACGGCAGGCGCCGCCGCCGAAGAAGAACACGATGCTCTTCGCGATCGCCGCGGTCGTGGTCATCGCCGTGGCCATCGGGGCGTTCGTACTCTTTTCGCACCGCTCGAATTCGCCCGCCGTTCCCGCGGCAGTGGTCACGAATCCCAGCGGCACCACCGTCACCCAGACCGCGCAGGCCTCGATGATGGGAGGGACGCTGCTCCTCTCCGCCTCCCCGTGGGGCGACGTGGCGAAGATCATCAACGAGAAGGACAACACGCCGGTCGACCTGAAGGACGAATCGCGCTCGACGCCCACGCGGATCGAGCTCGCTCCCGGGAAGTACCTCGTGACCATGAATGGTCCCAATGGATCGAAGACCTTCGACGTACAGATCGCCGCCGGCCGGCAGGTGCGCAAGCCGGTCGACTTCGGCGGGATCAATTTCGACGAATTGGAAAAGGAAGTCACGAAGCAATGACCCGGAAAATCCTGCTCGCGGCATTCGTCGTGCAACTGGCGGCCGGAATCGCCTTCGCGTCGTGGTACGACGATTACGACGACGGCCTGAACGCGGTCCGCAAAGGACAGTGGCAGAGCGTGGTGCAGAAGATGAGCGCGGCCATCAAGGGCCATTCAGGCGAGGACAATCACGCCCGGACCTACGGCGCCATTTTCATCAACTATCACCCCTATTACTACCGCGGCCTCGCGTACCTGAACCTCGGCCAGTACGAGAAGGCGGTCGCCGACTTCGAGAAGACCAGCGGGCCGGGAGAGGTCGACCAGGGTCCGCTGGAGACGCTGATGGAGCGCGCGAAATCGAAGCTCGCGGCGGAAACGGCTGCTCCGCCGCCGCAGCCCGCCGCCCCGGTCCCGCAGCCAGTCCACCCCAATCTCCCGGCGCCGCAGCCGGTACAGCCCTCCGGGCCGGTCATCGATTCCACACTGCGGCAGCGCGCGCAGGCGGCGATCAACGAGGCCAATCAGCACCTCGCGGCCGCGCGGCAGCGAAAAGCGATGCAGTCACCGCAGTACGGACAGGCACTGCAGCTCGTCACCGAAGCGACGACGCGGAGCGCGAACCCGAAATCGAACGACGATCTGAACGCCGTCATCGCCCTGGCCGAGAATGCCGTCAACTACGCCGATTCCGCCTCCGCGCCCAACGCGCCCGTCCCGCAGCCGGTGACGCGCCCCGTCACCGCGACGCGTGTGGTCATCGCCGACACCGCGGTGCGCGTGCGCCATGCGCTCGAGAACTACTTCAACGGCGAGTTCGATGATGCCGCGGAGCAGTTCGGAAGGCTTTCGCAGGAGATGCCCCAGAACGCCTGGATCTGGGCATTCCTCGGCGCCTCGCAGTACTCGCAGTACGCCTTCGAAGCGGACGACACGTACAGGGACGCGGCGCTGCAGTCGTTCCGAAAGGCGAAGCAGCTTCGTTCGTGGAGGGAAGGGCTGCCGCGGAAGTACTTCTCGAAGAGGATTCGAAAGGCCTTCGAAAACGCGAGCTGATGGAACGGCGGCCGATCGCCAGAACGCCGGCCGCCGTCCGTTTCTAGAACTCTTCGGGACCTTCTCCCTCGCTCTCGTCGCCGCCATACACCTCTTCCTCGGCAGGCGTGGAGCTCGA
>DATFUW010000035.1:0-6948 GCA_035260605.1 Thermoanaerobaculia bacterium
ATCCCTGCCGCTCGCGCGCCGCGCCAGCGGTGTGTTCACTGGGGTCTTCCCCCGCCCCTCCTGCGGGACGACCATGGTCATCCGCGGCGGTCGGCAAACGACAGACACGCTCGTCGCGAGTTGTCTTCAGGTTGTGCAGAGCCGGCTGTCGTCGTGTCGCAGCGCGCACAGATCCGCGCTCGATGAAGGTCGAGTGCGGCGAGCTACGAGATCCAGCCTCGATGACCGACGCTGGCGGCGATGAGCGGATTCGGAAAGAGGGTGCGCGGATTCGCCCTCGGCTCGAATCTGCAGCGGCATCCAGCCTGCGGCGTTGCCAGGAAAGATTGGTTACGAGCGCCGCCCGAGGTATCCGTTCATGACCGCCTCCCGCAGCAGCCGTGGCGGGACCAGGCCCTGAGCGAGGATGAAGTCGTGATAGGTGCGGCGGTCGAACTTCCCGCCCAATGCCAGCTCCGCCTCGGTGCGCAATTCCATCAGCCGCGAGTAGCCGACGAAGTACGACGGCGCCTGGCCCGGAGCCCAGAACGTGTAGCGCTCCACCTCCTGCACGGCCATGGCGTGCGAGAGGCAGACCTCGTCCTCGAGGACGCGATACGCCGCCTCGCGGGTCATCATTCCCAACTGCAGCGACGGGTCGAGGAAGGCGCGCGCCGCGCGCATCAGCCGGTGCTGCAGGGCGATGAGCTGGCCGTCGAACGGCTCGTAGGGCTTCATCTCCGCCTCGGCGTAGAGCGCCCATCCTTCGACGTTGACGCTGTTGAACGCGAACAGGACGCGCGCCTGCGAAAGGCCGTGCTCCAGGATCGAAGCGAACTGCAGGTCGTGCCCCGGCCGCGCTTCGTGCGCCGAGAGCGTCCACGACGCGGCATCGAAGGTGAAGTCGTCGAAGCCGATCTCTCCCTTGCCGCCCTCCGCCGGGATCCGCAGCGGCAGCACGAAGAACGCCTGCTCGCCCGTGTTGCCGATGAGGCGAGGCGGATCGAGATGCGGCGCCGGAATCGCGGCCGTTTCCGCCTCGGAGGCCAGCCGGAACTGCGTCGGCCGCTGCGGCAGTGTGACGATCTGCCGATCGCCGATGATCCGCTGAATCTGTTCCATCCGCGCCTGATAGTGCGCCAGGATTTCGTCGCCCGTGAGCTGCTGCTTCTTCAGCTCGCGAATGACGTCCCGATAGTCATCGGAGGCCAGCGCCTTCTCCCGGGCCACCAGCGGAGCGAGCAGGTTCATCTCGTTCTGCACTTCGCGGAACGATGTCCGCGCGCGGCTGATCAGCTCGTCGACCGGCATGTCGATGCCCGACTGCCGCAGCGCGTGGCGGTAGAGCTCTTCGGGGAGGCGAAAGTCGGTGCGCTCGCGCGGCGCGACTTCGGCGCGCAGGAACCCCTCGTATTCTTCGACCTGCTTCTTCAGCGCCTCGAACGCGGCCTCGGATCCGGCGATCCCGTACTGCTGAAAGAGTTGTCCGATTCCCGCGATGTAACGGCCGCTGTTGCCCATGTCGCGCACCAGATTGTCGCGGAACGGTCCGAGGAGCTTCGCGTCGCCGAGATGCGCGCGCGTGTAGGCCATCGCCTGACGGGTCAGGGGAGTGGTCTCTGGCTCGAGGCCGGCGTACTTGCGGAGACGGACCAGCGCGGCGCCGCGCCGTCCCGCCGCAACGCGCTCGTCGAGCAGCGCGCGGATTCCGAGGAAGAGGGTCTGCGGGATGTCGAAATACGGGATCTCGTACCGGTCGCGGAGCTGGATGCCCTCGATGTTGAGCCGCGTCGATTCGATCAGGATCTGCAGATCCTGACGGACCGCGGGGTCCTGCTCGGACTCCAACTCGGCGCGAAACTGCCGGGCGACCAACTCGAGGTCAGCGATCATCCGGGCGTGGACGTCGAGCGGCAGGGCCATCACCTCGTCGTCGTGTCCTTCGACGCCGAGACGCGACGCCCCCTCGGGGCTGTACTGCACCAGGATTTTCAGAAGGAGAGCGGAGGCTTCGTTGCTGCGTTCGATCCAGGAGGTCACGGCGCGCGATTCTAGCGCAGCGCCTTCGCCGCGCTCATGGCGCGAATTCCAGTTTCCTGCTAGAACGTGGGACACCGATGGCAAAGAGTTGTACCGCGTGGCTGCTCACCTGGGCGGTGTGCGGAAGCGCCTACTGGTACTTTCTCCATCAGCGGTTCTCGCCGCCACTCGATCTCCTCGTCCCCGTGGCTGCCGGCCTGCTGATGGCCCTCGTGCTGGGATCCATCCGTTCGGCACTCGCGTCGGGCATGAGCGCGATGAGCGTTTCGCGGCAGACGGCGTTCACCGGCGTCAGCGGCGAGCGCCCGCCCGATGGACGTCTGCTGACCGTGTCCGGACACATCCGGGACGCGGGAGCGGCGCTCCGCTCGCCCATCGGCGATCGGCCCGCGGTGCTCTACAGCTATGACATCAGCCACACGTGGACCGACTCGAACGGCCTGCACGCGGCGAAGGACTACTCGGGCTTTGCCATCGGGTCGGCGGTGATCGACTCGCCGTACGGCGCGATCCGCCTCCTCGGCTTTCCCGTACTCGAAGGGTTCGGAGAGACTCCGCCGGATCAGGCGGTGGCCATCGGGCGAGCTCGGGACTACGTGGCCAACACGGCCTTCATCGATATGCACCGCCCCGATCCGCTGGCGATCTACCGGGAAACGAAGGAGCGATTGACCGCCGAGCAGGGGCAGGCGCGCAAAGACTGGCGTTTGACTGGCACTCCGAAGATGCCGGATGACGCCGTGCTGCACGAGGAAGTCGTGTCGCCGGGCGAGACGGTCACGGCGATCGGGCGTTATTCGGCTTCGGCGGGAGGGCTGGTGCCGGACGTGAGCCATCCGCTCAGCCTCATGCGCGGCGATGCGCGGGCCACCGCGCCTCGGCTCTGGAAGAAGGCGGTCGGGACGATGGTAGCGTCGCTGGCCATCGCAGCAATTGCGAACTTCTCAATGTTCACGGTGCTCGATTCGTTCGGGCATCGTCCGATCGCGTTGCCGAAGAGCGATCGACAGCGGCGCGCCGATCTCGACGCGCTGCACGACGCCGCGCGGAACGGCGACATCGCGGCGCTGGCGCGGGGGGTCGCCGCAGGAACTCCGGTCGACGGCCGCGACGCGGAAGGCTCGACTCCGCTGATGCGCGCCGTCGACGTGAAGACCGCCGCCTGGCTCATCGGCCACGGTGCCAATGTCGATGCCAGGAACGACGACGGAGACACGGCGCTGATGGAGCACGCCCGCGGCGGCCGCGCCGATGTTGTCGGACTCCTGATCCGGTCGGGGGCAAACGTCGACGTCGCAAGCAGGAAGTGGAAGAGCACCGCGCTGGAGATGGCGCTGGACGAGGAGAAGCTCGACGTCGCGCAATTGCTTCGCGAAGCCGGCGCGCGCGATGTGACCGTCACGGCGAAGAACGGGACGCCGATCGACGAGCGCTCCGAGCCGGTGCGCGCGGTGATGGCCTATCTCGATGCCATCCAGCGCGAGGATCTCGCGGCCATGAACGCTCTCCTCGCCAGGCCCCCGCTCCGGGACGTCGATTTCAAAGCCTGGAAGACCTCCCGCCTCATTCGCCCTCGTCTGATCGGCGGATTTGCGAACGATCAGGCGGCTACGGCCGCACTGCGGGGCAAGATCGCAAGCGGCATCTACGAAACCTGGACCTATCAGCTCGTGGGCTCCGCGGGCGCCTGGAAGATCACCAACGAGCGATGGGAGACGCGGTTCGACGGCAGGCAGCCGTGACGATCCGTCACCCTGAGGGATTCAGCATCGCGAGCGCGTCGCGCAGGCGGCTGGCGAGATCGGGATGGCGGGCGATCTCCTCGCCGGAAAGCTTTTTCCCGCGCAGCGGCAATTCGACGGCCCCGATCACCTGCCAGTTCATGGTCCTGAGGATTTCGGCCAGCGAGGCATAGGCGAACTGCGCCGGCGGCGTGGCATTGAGCAGGAGGACGCGTTTTCCGACGAGCGTCCCGTCGCTGACCAGCCAATCGAGCGCGTTCTTGAGCACGCCGGGAATGCCGTGGGCGTACTCGGGGGTGGAGATGACGACGGCCTCCGCGGCGCGCAGGCGCGCGCGAAGGGCGGCCACGGGCGGTGGCGGCGTGGCCCCGTCGGCGTCGAGATCGGGATTGAAGTGCGGGAGCGTGTCGAGGCTTTCGACCATCTCCACGCGGAGCGGCTCGGGGGCCACGAGGGCCAGCGCGCGCAGGGCGTTCGCGTTCGTCGATTCGCGGCGGACGCTTCCGGAGACTGTCAGCACTCGCATTGCGGGAACCCCAATCGGGGAGGTCTGGAGGGAATTCCCGCAGGCACGTGAGCCGCGTCACAATTCCATAACGACTCCGCTACAGAAAATAGGACTTCCGCAACTCTCTGGCGGGAATGGTCCGACTGGGAAAAGGAGGAAATCCAATGAGCATGCTTCGAATCGTCGCCTCGGTCGTCGTGTCGCTGCTGATCTGTGCGCCGCTCGGCGCGGAATCGATGCGCGAGATGAGCGCGCGCCAACGTCTGCTTCGCGATACGGACGCCCGCGCGGGCGTGAAAATGCGCGCCGCCCCTTCCGCGCCGGAGCGCGGGCGCATCCATTCTCTCAGCAGCAGCTCGTTCGGCGGGTTCGTCCACTGCCCGGCCGAACTCGGACAGCAGTGCACTGACCCCTTCGGATCGATTCCCATGACCGGCAACGTGGCCTTCTATCGCGACGTCATCGTCGGCGCATTCACCTTCATCTCCGGCGCGACCGACGGCGAGTCTTGGGCAGCGACGTTCACCGATCCCAACAACGGCGCGCACGTCTTTCCCGGCATCACGTTCTTCGCAAACTTCAATGGGGACCAGAATTGCTTCGTCAGCCCCTTCCAGGTGATCTGCGGCGGGACGAGTCTCGATGTCCTCTGGTTTCTACCCAGCCAATGTGCCCCCACCGGCACCTGGTCGGCGCAGTTCACCAACACCACCATTCCCCTGCAGACGTTCGAGCTGAAGTCGCAGATCGACGCCGCCACCTTCCTCCCGCTCCAGCTCCAGGGCTCCTATCCGAATGACCTCAGCGGAAATCTGTCGGCTCCCTACACCTCGGGACCGAATCCGTACGACGAGACCTGCCGCCTCAACATCCTCCGGGACCCGACGGTGCTCTACTGTCCGCTGGCCAACCCCGTTCCGACCGGGTACGTGCGCTGGAGCATCGCCGCGAAGGGCTGCTACATGACGGACGTAGCGATGATCCTGACCTACCACGGCTCGCAGTTCGGGCTGTCGCTGACTCCGCCGACGCTTAACGACATCCTGGTCGGGATCCGGGACGCGAAGGGGAACCCGGTGGGTTTCGACCGCTCGGGCGGCGTGAATCCCGAGGCGGCGGCGAATTACGCGCGAAAGCAGGGCGTCAACGTCTCCTATCCCATTCGCGGAACGGGAAGCCTTTCCAGCGATATCTGCACGTTCGGGCCGCAACTGGTGCGCGTGCCGAAGAACCTCCGGCCGCAGCACTGGGTCACGGCGTACGGCGTGCAGAAGGACGGAACGATCCTGGTCCGCGATCCGGCCGCGCATTTCACCTCGATCCCGAGCGAGATCGCGGTCCGGCGGTTCGCCGGTCCGGCATTCAACTTCTCGGACCAGATCACCGGCCTGCGCTTCACGTTCCATTCGCCGGTCGAGTTCTACGTCACCGACCCGGCCGGGCTGCGCGTCGGCTTCGATCCGATCACCCAGACCACCTACAACGAGATCCCGAACGCCTACTACGACGACGACGCCGGCGAGATCGACGCCGAGAACGAGATCCCCGATCCGAATCCTCGCAAGACGCTGGAGCTGTTCGGCGACATCGACGGCGACTACACGCTCACCGTGACCGGGACCGCCACCGGGACGTACGACGCCGACATCTACGCGCTCGATTCCTCCGGCAACATGCCGGATACGACGCTCGATCAGATCCCTACGGCGCTGAACCTGGTGCAGACCTACACCGTGCATTTCGAACACGCGAACGCGGCGAGCACCGCGCTGGGCGGAGGCTTCGACGGTGGCGGACAGCGTCCGCGCGACGTGAACAAGTTCCTCACTTACGGCAACCCCTCGGAGAGCCAGTCCTCGCTGCCGGCGGGGACGACCACCTTCGCCCTGGTGATCTTCTACGCGAACGGAGTCCTGCCCGCGACCTTCACGGCCGATCTCAACGGCGTGGACGTCTCCTCGATGTTCCATCCCGTTGCGGGCAGCAGCGAAGTCGTGAATCTGCCGCTGGCCTCGGGGCGAAACGTGCTGAAGGTCTCGATTGACGGCCAGCTCCCGAATCGCGTGGCCACTGACAGCGACCGTCTCGTGTTCCAGGTGCCGTAGTCATGTCTCTACACAGGGAAGACTTCGCCTCCGTTCCCATTCCGCTGCTCCGCGGATGGGTGAGTCTTTTCCTCAAACGGAGGCGATGCGTCACGTCCGTTCTACGGACTCGCGAATGCGAGTGTCCTGAATCTCGATAAAGCTCTGGACGTAGCTCGAGTCGTCCTCGATGAGCCGGTTCTCCCATAGACCCGGAACAAAAAATCGCGAGGCCAAACGGCCTCGCGATTCGTCTTGCATCATGCCTCGCTGCTTCAGCGAGACAACCCGGCCTCCTCGTTGGTGCGAGGGCGGACGCTGCAGCGCATGGCGGGCCCTTCGCCGGCCTGCTCAGGACGCCGAGCTTCGAGATTTCGCGTCTCGATATTCCAATCGAGACAGGCAGCGCTCGTTCGCCTCTTTGCATTGGCCGTTTACGAGATGCGCTAACCAGCGTACGGTGAGCGCATCTCAAGGCCTGCAGCGCAAGGCGGTTACGACCAGCGAAGTGACGGCCCCCTTTAGGTCCGTCTCTCCGAGTGCCCCGAAGCGCAGGAAGAGTCCGTCGTCGGCCCTTCGCGCGTGGCGGTAGGCA
>DATFUW010000036.1:0-3131 GCA_035260605.1 Thermoanaerobaculia bacterium
GTGTCGTCGCCGGCAACGCCGGCGGTCGGCGTCGCGGGGGGCGGCGGTGGCGCGGATGCCGCGGCATTGTTCGTCGCGCCGAGCGCGACCGCCCCGGCGACGATCGGATCGCCGTCGCTCGCGGTGACCGGCGCGATCGGCGTCGGTGCAGCACCGGCCAGCGGCGCAGTCGTCCCGGCGACCACGGCATTCTCGCCGACGGTCTCCGGTGCCCCGATCGCAACGCCGATGATGGCTCAGGGTCGGGTCTTCGGGACCGGGCAAGCGGTGATCGCACCGGCGACGATCGGATCACCGTCGCTCGCGGCGACTGGCGCGGTCGGTGTTGGCGCTGCGCCCCCCGCGGGTGCGGTTGTTCCGTCGACGGCGGCGTTCTCACCGACGCTCACTGCAGGAGCGGCCGCGCCGGCGATGGTTCGGAGCGGCGCCACGCCGTCCAATCCCGTGACGTTGAATCCGCCGATGGCCAGCGCGAGCGCGCCAATCGTCCTTTCGAACGGCATGGGGGCGACCAGCGCCGCGGTGACGATCGGACAGCGCACGCGCGCCGCGTCAGCCATCCGTCTGACGGCCGCAAACCCGGTGCATATCGTCACCGGCACCAGCGGCAAGATCACCATCACCAACGTCAAGCATTAGACTGACCCTTCGCTTCTCCCCCGTGTGTGCGGGGGAGAAGTCTCCGCATGGCGCAGATCCACGTCGGCACATCCGGCTGGCACTACAAGCACTGGATCGGACGCTACTATCCCGACGACATCCGGCCGGCGCGCATGCTCGACTCCTACGCGCGCGACTTCGACACTGTCGAGATCAACAATACGTTCTACCATTTGCCGGACGAGTCGGCGTTCGACGCCTGGCGCGACTCCGTGCCCGCCCGCTTCGTCTTCGCCATCAAGGGAAGCCGCTTTCTGACGCACAGGATCAAGCTGAAGGATCCGGAGCGCGGACTGTCCAACTTCCTGCCCCGCATCGAGCGCCTGGGCCGCAAACTCGGGCCGGTGCTCTGGCAGCTTCCGCCGCGATGGAACGCGAACCCCGAACGGCTCGCCGGATTTCTCGAGCTTCTTCCCCGCGGAATCCGCTCGGCCTTCGAGTTCCGCAACGAGAGCTGGATGACCCAGGAGATCCTCGCCATCCTGCGCCGCTTCAACGCCGCGTTCTGCATCTACGAGCTTGCCGGCTATCGCTCGCCGCTGGAGATCACGGCGGACTGGACCTACGTCCGGCTGCACGGCCCGACGCCGGTCAAGTACCAGGGGAGTTACAGCGAGGCGCAGCTCCAGGAGTGGGCCGCGCGCATCGGCCGGTGGCGCCGGCGGCTCGAGGCCGTCTACGTCTACTTCGACAACGACGATTCCGCGTACGCGGTCAAGAACGCGCTCGCCTTGAAGCGGCTCACCGCCGGCGGTTCCCGAAAAGCTGCAGCAGGAAGAGGAACAGGTTGATGAAGTCGAGGTAGAGCGCCAGGGCACCGATGATCGAAACGTTCTCGCGCATCGGCCCTTCCACCGTGGCCATGGCTTTCAGTTTCTGGTTGTCCCACGCCGTGAGGCCCAGGAAGACGAAGACGCCGATCACCGAGACCATGAACATCAGCATGTTCGAGTGCATGAACATGTTTGCCACGCTGGCAATCACCACGCCGATCAGTCCCATGAAGAAAAACGAGCCCCACGAGGTGAGGTCCTTCTTCGTCACCAGACCGTAGATGGCCATCGCCCCGAACATTCCGGCCGCCGTGAGGAAGGCCTGCAGGATCGTGCCGCTGGGGAACGCCCAGAAAATGACGCTCAATGTCAGGCCATTGAGGAACGAATAGACGAGGAACGCACCCGCCGCGGTTCCTGCCGACATCTTTCGGAGACCGAACGAGAGGGCCAGCACGATGCCCAGTTCGACGAAGATCAGCCCCATCATGACGATGCGATTGCCGATGACGAGGGCCTGCATCGCCGGCGAGATCACCACCCAGAGCGAGGCCAGGGCCGTCAGCAGCAGCCCGCCAAACATCCATCCATAGACGCCACGGATGAACGCCCGTGTGCGAATCTCCATCTCCGCCGTGCTGGCGCTGACCCATCCCGGATTCTGCTGTTGAGGAAACTGAGGAAACATTGTTCTGAAGACCCTCCGCGGCGATCATAACGCGCATTTGCCGAGACCTAGTCCAAGCTCTGGTTCCGAGTCGCGAAGAGCGTGCGCAGCGTTCGGAATGGAGACCCGCGGAACGCACCTTGCAGGAATTTAACAATGGTAGACTCAGGTTCTTTAGGGCGACTAAAGTTGACTCACTCATACTCAATGTGTGACTAAGTCAAGCAAGGAGAAGCAATTATGGCCAAGATTATCGGCATCGATCTCGGGACGACGAACTCCGTCGTCGCGGTGATGGAAGGCAACGAGCCGAAAGTCATCGTCAACGCCGAAGGCAGCCGGCTGACCCCCTCGGTCGTGGGATTCACCAAGAGCGGTGAGCGTCTCGTCGGCCAGGTGGCCAAGCGTCAGGCAGTCACCAATCCCGAGAACACTGTCTTCTCGATCAAGCGCTTCATGGGACGCAAGTACGACGAAGTGTCGGAAGAAATGAAGATGGTGCCCTACAAAGTGACGCGTGCTCCGAACGGAGATGCGCGCGTCGAAGTCTCCGGAAAGCTGTATTCGCCGCCGGAGATCTCGGCGATGATCCTGCAGAAGCTCAAACAGGCCGCCGAAGACTACCTCGGCGAGAAGGTCGACCGCGCGGTCATCACCGTGCCGGCGTATTTCAACGACTCGCAGCGCCAGGCGACCAAGGACGCCGGTGAGATCGCCGGACTCAAGGTGGAGCGGCTGGTCAACGAGCCGACCGCTGCGGCGCTGGCCTACGGCCTGGACAAGAAGAAGAACGAGACGATCGCCGTCTACGACTTCGGCGGCGGCACGTTCGACATCTCGGTGCTCGAGGTCGGCGAAGGCGTGGTCGAGGTCAAGTCGACCAACGGCGACACGCACCTCGGCGGCGACAACATCGACCAGAAGGTGATCGACTGGTTGCTGGCCGAGTTCAAGAAGGACCAGGGGATCGACCTCTCGAAGGATCCGATGGCCGTGCAGCGGCTGAAGGAGGCCGCGGAGAAGGCCAAGAT
>DATFUW010000037.1:0-8328 GCA_035260605.1 Thermoanaerobaculia bacterium
GGTGAACCTCGCCGCCCTGGCGTTCCTTCTCACCGGCATTCCGATGTGGTTCCCGATGAACTTCTCCTCGATGCTGCGGCAGGTCTGCATCCTGCTGCACGACATCACCTTCATCTTGATGCTCGTCTCGATCATCGGGCACATTTACCTCGGCAGCGCCGCGGAGCCGGGAACGTTCCGGGCGATCACGCGCGGTACGGTGACGAGGAAATGGGCGAAGTTCCATCACCCGGGCTGGTACCGCAAAGTCACCGGCGAGAAGCGATAACCTTGAGTCGGACTGCAACGCAGCAGTCGGCAGCAGAGATCTTCGAGCAGCGTGGCGCACGCGCCGCGCTGCTCGCCTCCCGCAACGAAACCTCCCGCGACCCGCTGGAGTTCGCCGCAGATCTCTCCCGCGTCCAGGCGGCGTGCTGCGAGCGGCTCCGCCAGGCGGCGCTCACCGGACGCCTCGCCGATGATCTCGATCTCCTCCTCCCTCTGCTCGATCCGATGTTGCGCGTCATCGCCACCCGTTCCGAACAGGCAGAGGAGCATCTGGACGACGATCCGCAGACCCGGCGGACACGGCTGCACGTCTACTGGGCCGGAGACGCGAACGATTACGATTTTCGAGCTCTTCTGCAGCCCTACGCTTCCGTGCTGCGCTCCCGCACGATCACTCCCGACCGCGTGCACAAGCGCGGTCACTGCCCGTTCTGCGGCGGCGCGGCGTGGATCGGCGCGCGGCGCCAGCAGCCGGAAGCGGAAAGCGGATTCCGGTTTCTCCAGTGCTCGCTGTGTGCGCTGGAATGGAACATCAGCCGCATCCACTGCCCGTCGTGCTTCGAGGAGGACCCCTACAAGCTGCCGCAGTTCCAGAGCGACGCGCACCCGAACGTGCGCATCGAAGCGTGCGAGACCTGCCGCCGGTACGTGAAATCGATCGATCTGACGCAGGATGCGCGCCCCATTCCGGCGGTCGACGATCTGCTGTCGCTTTCCATGGACCTCTGGGCCGCCGAGGAGGGATTCAGCCGGATCGAACCGGGGATCGCCGGCATTTGACCATTCGACTCGTTCCGCTGCTCTCCGCACAGCGCGCGCTGCGGAACCGCTTCGACGATTTCCGGCGCGCGCTGGACCACGAGAACCGCACGGCCGTCGGGATCGCGCTCATGGACTTCGAGCAGCATCTGCGCCGCTGGACGGAAGCCGAAGAGGCGGCACTGATCCCGGCGCTCGAGCGCGCGCACATTCCCGGCCGCGACGTCCGCCGCGAGTTGCGCCTGCAGTACGTGCAGACCCGTGAGCTCGCGCACTATCTCCTGCAGCAGGTCGAGGAGGGGATCCACAGCGCACGCCTGATCGGCTATGTGGAGAACCTCGAGCGCCGCCTGCGGGCCCACGAAAAGGAGATGGCCGAGGTCTACTATCCGGCTGCCGATCTGACCGATGCAGAGTGGGAGATCCTGGAGAAGGTCAAGCCGGACGAGTAAGAGTCAGCAGGCGGAAAACGCCTGCGCCACAGCTTCTATCCGAGTTGCGTGAATTCCTCGATCGGATCCTGCGGCGGATTCAGCCGGCGATACTCCGCCGCGAGCTCCTCCTGCGATAAGCCGGAGTACATCCCCTCGCCGCGATAGAAATCGTCGGCCATGACGATCACTCCGGCTCCGCCGCCGGAGTCGACGGTCATCCTCCAGGCGGAGAGCTTCGGGCCGTTGCCGCGCACGCGGAGCGGGACGCGCTCCAGCGAGCGGAGGAGAGGCGCCGCGCCGGGACGTTCGGTCGGAGGTTTGTTGCCGGGTCCGGGGAGGTCGCGGAAGCGGCCGCCTTCCCGCTCCGCCGCGAGCAGGTCGGCGACGTCGCGATAGCGGTAGATCACACGCGGATCGTTGATGGGGAGTCCGCCGGTATCCGCCGTGGGCCCGTAGGTCGAATAGATCGGGCGGCCGAGGAGCCGGAGATAGACGACGAGCTGGGCGCGATGGTGCGCGGAGTGCGTGAGGCGCCGCAGCAGGATCCAGCTCCGCGTCCGTTCGGCGTCGAAGAACATCGAGCGCTCGTTGAACCACGGCTCCTCTTTCTGGCGCAGAGCGTCCAGGCGGCGCTGCGACAGTTCGGCATAGTGGCGCAGGAACCCGAGCCGCGTCTCCTCTGCCGGCAGCGCGGGGAGGCCGGTGTCGATTCCCAGCATCCCCTTCAACCAGCCGTCCTCGCTGGTGCACTGATGGACCATCTGCTCGTGCGGCGTGCGCGCTCGCGGAGCCGGGCGGAACTCGAGATCGGCGTCGGTGAACACGGACCAGATGGACAGCGTCTTCAGGCGCTCGGTTTCATAGGTGTCGAGCAGAAAATCGAACACGGTCATCAGACGACCTCGCCAGCATAGACGTTGAAGCGCTGATCGCGGACAAATCCCAGCAGTGTGAGTCCCGAAGAGCGCGCCAGCTCCACGGCGAGTGTCGATGGCGCGCCGACCGAGGCCAGCACCGGGATTCCGGCGACGAGGGCCTTCTGCGCCAGTTCGAAACTGGCGCGGCTGCTGACCATGAGAATGGCATCTGCGAGCGGGCCGGCGTTGGCGCGCAGCAGCGCACCGATCGCTTTGTCGACCGCGTTGTGCCGGCCGATGTCTTCGCGTACGCACAGCAGTTCACCGCTGCGGCGGACGACGGCGGCGCCGTGGAGGCCGCCGGTGGCCTGAAAGGCCGACTGCCGCTCGCGCAGGAGCGCGGGGAGAGTGTGAATGCGCGCGCCGTCGACAGGGGGAGACGGAGGGAGGGGGGCGGCGGCCACGCGGACCGCCTCGATCGACGTCTTGCCGCACACCCCGCAGCTCGAGGTCGTGTAGAAGTGTCGGTCCAGACGCGCTGCATCGAGGCGGACGCCGGACCGCAGCGCGATTCGGACCACATTCGGCGATCCCCAGTGCCGGATGGACTCGATTTCCGCCGCCGAGGCAAGCAGCCCCTCGGTGAGGAGGAACCCGGCGGCGAGATCGTAGTCGTCTCCAGGCGTGCGCATGGTGACGGAGATGTTCCGCTCAGCCTGATCGGTGGCCACGCGGATTTCGAGCGGCTCCTCCACCGCGAGCACGTCGTCGTTGGCCTGCGAACCTCCAGCGGTGACACGAGTCACGCTGACCGATGCGATGCGTTCCTCCGGCATGTCGCAAATTCTACCGTCAAGGTCGAACTCTTCTATAAGATACGCCTATACCCATAGAAAGGAGGCGGCCATGTCGAAGCAGTCATCCCGGAAGATCAGCCGCAGGAAGTTCGTCAAGGTGACGGGCGGTGCAGTCGCGGCGGCCGGATTCACGTCCGCGTTTCTCTTTCCCGAGCGTGCTCTTGCTCAGCAGAAGACATTGAAGATCGTCCAATGGAGTCACTTCGTTCCCGCATATGACGCATGGTTCGACAATACCTTCACCAAACAGTGGGGAGCGAAGAACAACACCAACGTCATCGTCGATCACATCGCCATCGGGGAGATCAATGCGCGCGCCGCGGCGGAGGTCTCCGCCAGGGCGGGACACGATCTGTTCATGTTTCTCGCGCCGCCCGCGGCCTACGAGAAGCAGGTCATCGATCACGGGGAGATCTATCAGGAGGTCGAACGCAAGCACGGCAAGCCGGTCGATCTCGCCGTGAAGTCGACGTACAACCCCAAGACGAAGAAACACTTCGCCTTCTCCGATTCGTATGTGCCCGATCCGGGCAACTACCGGCAGGACCTCTGGTCGCAGGTCGGTTTCCCGCACGGACCCGACACCTACAACGACCTGCTCGTCGGCGGAAAGCGCATCCGCGACAAGTTCGGAAATCCGGTCGGCATCGGCCTGTCGCAGGAGCTCGATACCAACATGGCCATGCGCGCCGTCCTCTGGTCCTACGGGGGTTCCGTCCAGGATGCGGAAGGGCGCGTGGTCCTCAATTCGAAGAACACCATCGAGGCGGTCAAATACATCCGCGAGCTCTACAAGCAGACCATGACCCCGGAGGTCTTCTCCTGGGATCCCTCGTCGAACAACCGCGGCATCCTCGCCGGGAAACTCTCGTTCGTCGACAATGCCATCTCCGTCACCCGTTCCGCGGAGAAGGACAATCCGCAGATGTCGAAGGACATTCAGATCACGCCGGCGCTCAAGGGTCCGGTGCGGCGGATCGCGTCCGAGCACGTCATGGACTGCTACGTGGTCTGGGACTTCGCCCAGAACAAGGAGGGCGCCAAGCAGTTCCTGGTCGATCTGATCAACGACTTCTCCGCGGCATTCAACGCCAGCGAGTTCTACAACTTCCCATGCTTCCCCTCGACGGTGCCCGACATCCGGACGCGCATCGGCAACGATCCGAAGGGCGTGCCGCACGACAAATACAAGGTCCTCGGCAACGTGCTGAGCTGGGCCACGAATGTCGGCTATCCCGGCTATGCCAGTGCAGCGATCGACGAGGTGTTCAACACCTTCGTCCTTCCGACCATGTTCGCCAAAGCGGCGCGCGACGAGATGACGCCGGAAGCGGCGGTCAAGGCGGCGGATACCGAAGTGCGGCGCATTTTCGGCAAGTGGAAATAGCCGTGCTGTGAATCATCGTCAGTTCGAGGCGTGCAGACGGCGAAGGATCTCGCGGGCATTCCCGGGGGTCCTTCGCCCTGCTTCGCCGGCCCGGGATGACGGGCGCGGAGGCCCCTGAGTGGCGGTCGTCGAGACTCGAAAACTCACGAAGATATTCAAACGCGGAAACGTCGGCGCAGTCGTCGACGTCAATCTGCAGACCCGGGAGGGCGAGTTTCTCGTCCTTCTCGGGCCGTCCGGGTCGGGGAAGACGACCCTGCTGCGCATGATCGCCGGACTCGAGGACCCCAGCTCCGGTGAGATCCTCATCGGCGGGCGGGTGGTGAACGATCTGACTCCGCGCGAGCGCCGGATCGCCATGGTCTTCCAGAGCTACGCGCTCTACCCGCATCTGAGCGCATTCAACAACATCGTCTTTCCGCTCAAGGCCCAGGGAATCGGCAAGGAACAGCGCCGCGAGCGGGCGGAATGGGCCGCCTCGCTGCTCGGAATCAAGCACCTCTTCGGCCGAAAGCCGCGCGAGCTTTCGGGCGGCGAGCGGCAGCGGGTCGCGCTGGCCCGGGCCATCGTGCGGGAGCCGTCGGTCTTCCTTCTCGATGAGCCGCTGTCGAACCTCGACGCCAAGCTCCGCGCCTCGGCGCGCGAGGAGCTCGAGCAGTTTCAGAAGCGGATCGGGACGACGGCCATCTACGTGACTCACGATCAGGTCGAGGCCATGGCCATGGGCGACCGCGTCGTGGTCATGTCGCAGGGATCGGTCCGGCAGATCGGAACGCCCGCCGAGGTCTACGACGAGCCCGCGGACACGTTCGTGGCCACATTTCTCGGCTCGCCGCCGATGAACATCCTTCCTTCGGGGAACGTCCTCGTCGGCTTCCGCCCGGAGCACTTCGCGCCGTTCGGCAAGACGGAGCGCAGCGGCGCGCATGTGTCGTACCGGTTTTCCATCGTCCACAGCGAGTATCTCGGCGCCGAGCGGATCCTGTACGGGACGATCGAGGGCGGTCCGTTCGACAAACAGAAAGTGATCTCGCGCATGGCGTCGACCCACGCCGTGGCCATCACCGACCATTCCGTGCACGAGTTCGCCGTGGCAGAGAACGACGTGAAGTTCTTCGATGCCGCGAGCGGGAAGCGCGCGGCGGCGGGGAGAGTCCCCTCGTGACCCGCCACCAGCGCTGGCTCGGCCCGGCGATGTTTCTGCCTGCCGTCCTTTACATCGTCGCGCTGGTCGGTGTCCCCTTCGTGATGGCCTTCATCTACAGCGTGAGCGACATCAAGGTCGGGAGCACGACCTACCACTTCGTCGGCCTGCAGAACTTCATCAGCGTGCTGAAGAACCCGACGTTCATCCGATCGCTCGAGAACTCCTTCATCTTCACCATCACCTCCCAGATCCTGGTGCTGGTCGGTTCGACGATTCTCGCGCTGGCGCTCAAGGATGCGTTCCCGGGGCGGCGTTTTCTGCGTTTCCTGATCCTGCTGCCGTGGGTCGCTCCGGTGTCGATCGGATCGATCGGCTGGAAGTGGATCCTCGACTCTCTCTACAGCGTGATCAACTGGGTCCTGGTGGCCATGCATCTGGTCAAACCGTTCGACGCGCCCGTATGGCTCGGCGTTCCGAAGCTGGCCATGACCTCCGTGATCCTGGTGCACACCTGGCACATGCTGCCGTTCGCCACCGTGATCCTGCTGGCCGGGCTGACCGCCATTCCCAAGGACATCCCCGAAGCCGCGGCGGTCGATGGTGCGGGGTTCTTCCGGACGCTCTTTCAGATCACGATCCCCATGATGCTTCCCATCATCAACGTCGCGGTGCTGTTCGGCGTGATCTTCACCTTCACCGACATGACCGTGATCTACATCCTCACGCGCGGCGGTCCGTACGACACCACGCAGGTCATTCCCACGCTGGCGTTCTTCACCGGGATCCTGGGATCGGATCTGGCGGAGGGGGCGGCGATCTCCATCTTCATGGTCCCGGTGCTGGTGTTGGTGACGTGGCTGGTGCTGCGCTCGGCGTATCGCGCCGAGGTGACGTAATGGCGCTTCCGAAACGCTTCCGCACGTGGATCGCGCGGCTCTGGACCTGGGGAGTCCGGATCGTCTTCGCCGTGCTGCTCGCCTTTCCGTTCTATTGGATGGTGATCACCACGTTCAAGCGGACGACCGATCTGTACAACCTGCAGAACAATCCGTTCATCTTCAACGAACCCCCGACGCTCGAGCACCTGCGCCTGCTGTTCCAGGAAACGCTGTTCCTGCGCTGGATCGCGAACACGATGTTCGCCGGCGGGGTGGTGGTGCTGATCACGCTAATTCTGGCAGTTCCGGCGGCCTACGCGCTGGCCCGGCTCATGGGCAACTGGGGCGAGCGCCTCGGCATCGCCGTCTTCCTCACGTATCTCGTTCCTTCGACGCTGCTCTTCATTCCGCTGTCGAAGGTCATCTCCTTGCTCGGGCTGCAGGACACGCTCTGGTCGGTGATCGTCGTCTACCCGAGCTTTACGATCCCGTTCTCCACGTGGCTGTTGATGGGCTTCTTCAAATCGATCCCTCGCGACCTCGATGACGCCGCCATGGTCGACGGACTGACGCGCTGGGGCGCGTTCATCAAGCTGATGATTCCCATGTCGACCTCCGGCATCCTCACCGTGGTGATCTTCGCTTTCACTCTGGTGACGCAGGAATTCGTTTACGCCCTGACCTTCATTTCCTCGGCGGCCCATCAGACGGTCGGCGTCGGCGTTCCGACGTTCCTGGTGCGCGGCGACGTCTATTACTGGGGCTCGTTGATGGCCGCATGCGTGATCACCAGCCTGCCGATCGGCCTGCTCTACAACATCTTTCTCGACCGCTTCATCGAAGGGTTCACGGTCGGCGCCGTCAAGTGAGGATCAGGCACCCCGCCGGCCGGGGCGTATGGGAAGGGCCGACACGGCCTACCTTGCGTATCCACAATCACTTGCAGCGGTGACGATCATCGCAGCCCGGTTGTTCGCCATGGCCCAAAGTGCCGGCCAGCAATCACCGACCGAGGGGCGGACTGGATTCGGAGAACGATCTGCAATATGTTTCTCCCGGTTTCCAGGCGTTCGGGAAAGCGCTGAATGTCTCAAACGCGACTGGCTGATCCCGCCTCGATGGCATGCCTCCTGTCAGTGACTGCGTTCCATGCGGTTTCAACAGCACCGGATCGCGGTTGCCGCGGTCCGAAAAGGAGATTACGCGGTCAACGGAGTCATTGAATAGGAGAGTGCAGCATGAGTGACACGAACTCGGATGTTCACCTGAACCGATGGTGGCATGTGGTGGGTGGTGTCCTGATGAATCTGGCCCTCGGCTCTTTGTACGCCTGGAGCGTCTTCATCGCTCCGCTGGAGAAGGAGTTCGGCTGGAAGCGGGCCGACACCTCTTCGGTCTTCACCTGGGCCGTCGTTGTTTTCGCAATCACCTTCATCGTCGCCGGACGCCTGCAGGACAAGTTCGGCCCGTTCAAGGTCTCGCTGGCCGGATCGATCCTGCTGACCGTGGGATTCATCGCCTGCATGTTCACCAGCAACCTGACTTATCTGATCCTGTCGTTCGGCGTGCTGGTGGGCATGGGTAACGGCTTCGGCTATGCCACGCCGATTCCCGTCATGGCCAAGTGGTTTCCCGACAAGCGCGGTCTGGCGGTCGGTCTGGCGGTCGCCGGATATGGCGGCGGCTCGGCGATCTTCGGCCCGCTGGCGAACCTCTGGCTGATCCCGGCCTACGGCTGGCGC
>DATFUW010000038.1:0-3223 GCA_035260605.1 Thermoanaerobaculia bacterium
GCAGGCGACCCCGAACCCCAACCTGCAGATCACCTACCCCAATCCGGACGACGAGCTGGCCACCGCCCGCCGTATCCCCCGCGAAGAGGCCATCAAAATGGTCAAAGAGGGCAAGGCGGTCTACATCGACGTCCGCTCCAAAGACGCCTACGACGCCGGCCACATCCCCGGCGCGATGAGCGTTCCGCTGAACGAACTGCAGAGCGAACTCAACAAGCTGCCCAAACGCAAGTTCCTCATTCCCTACTGTTCCTGACTGAACGAGCACACCAGCGCCCGGGCGGTGCTGGACCTCAATGCAAAGGGAATCAAGAACACGGCGTGCCTCCTCGGCGGATGGAACGGCTGGAAAGAAGCCGGACTCCCCACCGTCACCGGAGATACCCCGAAAGGCAAGTAGACCGCATGCAGCAGCACGTCAGGATTGCCGGATGGCTCTTCATCGCCTATTCGATTTTTCTCGACGTCGTTGCCATTTTCATCGGGATCGTCGTCGTCGGCGGGGGCGCCCTGTCGGGTGACCGTCAGGCGATGATGATCACCGGTGCGGTGGCGATCTTCGTGGTCGCGCTGCTGCTGGTGCTTTCCATCCCCGGGATCATCACCGGCATGGGGCTGCTGAAGTTCCGTCCGTGGGCTCGGATCCTGGCGATCATATTGGCAGTATTGAACATCCTGAGCTTTCCGCTCGGAACAGCGCTGGCGATCTACACCCTGTGGGTCATGCTCAGCGCCGAGACCGGCCCCCTTTTTGGTGGCCCACCGCCCCCTCCCCGCCCTTTTGTGACGAGTTGACCTCCGAGCGGTTTACCTGCACTATTGCTGGGACGCGTCGGCGCCGCATCCTCATCCAGCGGCGCGGGAGGCGCGAGGGCGGAGAGCGCGAGCAAGCGTCAGCGGGCGCCCCGCAACTGGGTCTCTCTCTTACCGCAACAAGTTGGAAATCTTGCATTTACACGATCACGGCACCGAACTGGTCCGCGTTTTGCCCTCTGCCCGTCTCGGTATGCGAACCGGGCGCAGGAATTGGGATTACCGGATCATCTGCTCCTGTCAGGCTCATGCCGGACGACGGCGCGCGTCCCGCTGGGCCCGAGCCGCCGCCGGCGTGCTCCGCCGGCGCGCCATCGCCCTCGTCGTCGGAGTCCCGCTCGCCTTTTGCGCCCTCGGCTTTCCGATCGATGCCATGAACGTCTCGGTTCCCCTCCTCGCCAACCGCGGGGATGCGGCCCAGACCCCCACGTTCCATATCTTCACCACTTCCAGCGTTCGGAAGGCTTTCCTCTCGGATGAGCCTGCTGCGAGGCCGGCCTTCGACCTCGACATCGCCAAAGAACAGTTCTTCAAGACCGAGGTTCCCTACGGCCCGATCATCCTCCGAGAGGCGCTCAGGAACGACTTGCCGCCCGAGCTGGTCGCCGCCGTCGTGCAAGCCGAATCCGACTTCCGGCCTCGGCTGGTCTCGAACAAAAACGCCAAAGGGCTGATGCAGATCGTGCCGGAAACGGCCGAGCTCCTCGGCTGCGCCAACGTCTTCAACCCGGCGGAAAACATCGCCGCGGGGACGAAATACCTCCGTTATTTGGTCGATCGTTTCGGCGACCAGCGCGTCGCCCTCGCTGCGTACAACGCCGGGGAGGGGAATGTCGAGCACTACGGCGGGATCCCTCCGTTCCCCGAGACCCGCAACTACCTCCAGCGCGTCGCCCAGGAGACGCGTGTATATCGGCAGCGGATCAACAACCGCTACGTCGCCTCCGTGCGCCTGCGCACGATGCTCCTTCAATAGCTCAGTACAATGGCGCCATGCAGCGCCTGCGTCCTGAAGAGCGACGTGAGTTCCAGCGGCTGAAGCTCACCCCCACGATCTCCGGAACGCTTGGTGCGCATCCGGTCGTCATGCTCGAAGTCGGCGTGCTCGGAGCGCGGGTGCAGCACCAGGAGCCGCTCGATCTGCAGCATGCCGAGCTCCACTTTTCGTTCCAGGGGAGCGAGATCCGCCTGAAGTGCGAGATCGTGCGCACATCGGCCGCGAGCGCGCCGTTTCCAGCGAGGGGATTCCAGTCCGGACTGCGTTTCCTCGCCGTGATCGGCGATGGCGGCGACAAGCTCCGCGACATGCTCGCCCAACTGGTCACACGCGAGTTGGAGGTCCGGCGCACGACCCCGTCGAAGACCGAGATCCCGAAACCCACGGTCGACGGCGACAAGACCGTCCGCGGCAGCGACGCGAAGTTCCTCTGCTATCGGTTCGAGAACGGTCAATGGTCCAGGCGCGCCGTCTTTCTCCCGGAACAGCCGTCGAACGGATTCACCGTCGCGCGGGCACCTGATTCGGACGAGATCCAGCGGCTCTGCCGCGTCTTCGAAGCGTCCGACGACGAAGGCCGCCGGCTGATTCAGCTCTTCGCGGAGCTCAGTGTCAGTGATGAGCTGGAGATTCCTCCCGCCGTTCAGCCTTGACACCGACCGCCACCGGGATCGTGAAGTGGAACGTCGCACCGCGTTCCGGATTGCTCTCGACCCAGATCCTGCCGCCGTGGGCCTCGACCACTCCCTTGGCGATCGGCAGGCCGAGACCGGCGCCGAGGCGTTCGGTCCGTTTCGCCTGCCAATAGGTGTTGAAGATGTCCTTCAGATGCTCCTGCGGGATACCGGAGCCGGTATCGGAAACGCTGAGCTGCAGCATCCCTCCGTGCTGCGCCGCACGAATGGTGATACTGCCGCCTGCCGGGGTGAACTTCATCGCGTTGCCCACGAGGTTCGAAAGGACCTGGAGGATGCGGTGCCGGTCGCCCCAGAGCTGTGGAAGGTTGCGCGGGACCTCGTGGCGGAGCTCGATGCCCGCCGCCTCGGTCTGCACCTTGAACAGCTCGTAAGTCTCGCGCAGCAGCGCCTCTGCATCGAGACGCGAGCGCTCGAGCGGAAGGCGCTTGCCCCCTTCGAGGCGGGTGACGTCGAGGAGGTCTTCCACCAGGCGGCGCATCCGCTCGACGGACACCGCCATGATCTCCAGTTGCTCCCGCTCTTCGGCGGAGATCGTGTCCGAGGAACGGAGCAGTGAGGCCGCGAGGCTGACGGCGTTCAGCGGATTGCGGAGGTCGTGCGAGACGACCGCGAGGACCTCCTCGCGCGAGCGGACCGCCTGCTGCGAGTCGAAGTACAGCCGCGCGTTGTCGATCGCCAGCGAGCCATTCCGCGCCAGCTCCGCGGCGAACAGCGC
>DATFUW010000039.1:0-4277 GCA_035260605.1 Thermoanaerobaculia bacterium
CCGCATCGCCTCCTCCTCGCGCCTCGCATCCGACCGCCAAGCGCCATCAGCGACGGCCATTGGACTTGTTCAGAGCTTCCCTAGGGGGTCAGGTCTTGAATTTGGTATTTGCTACACCCTGTGGAAAATACCAAATTCAAGACCTGACCCCATCCTAGCGCAGCGCGCGCACCTCTCGGACGAGCCATCCTTCGTAGCCGGCAGTCGCCGCGAACCCCATCCTGCGCACACGCACGATTCCCTGCGGATCGATGAGCAGCGTCGTCGGCAGCCCTTCGATGTGGAACGATCGGTAGGCGGCGCGGTCGTGGTCGAGGACGACCGGGACTTCGAACGCGTGCACGTGCAGGAAGCGGGCGATGTCGGCCGGAGTCTCGCCCCCGATCTCCGAGTTCACGGCGAAGACCGCACTCCCCGTCGCCGCGTGCCGGGCAAAGTCCGCCAGCTCCGGCATTTCGCGAACGCACGGACCACACCAGACGCCCCAGAAATTCAGAACGACCACCTTGCCGCGGTAATCCGTGAGCCGCACAGCATGCCCGTCGAGCGTGGAAAACGTCACGTCAGGAAGCAGGGACCGACATCGATGTCGTCAGCATGCCGTTCCAGATTGCCGGAACTGCAATCAGGGCGGCGGCGGAACAGGCAACGACGGCGGCGGCCGCCAGGGGCCGCCTCAGCACCGCGACAAACGCACTGGCCAATCCTCCGATGGCCAGCGGAAGCACGAAGCCGCGCGGACTGGCATGCGCCAGCCAGGCAATGCCTCCGAATGTCGCCAGCAGCCAGACGTTGATCGCCGCCCATGCGCTCACGGGACTGTTCCGCCGGCGCGCACGAAACCAGGTGACTGCCGGAAAGACGAAAACGGGGAACGCGATCAGGGTGTATTCGAAGGCCTCCTCAAGAACGTTCTGCAGCAGCAGTACGGCCGCGCAGGCGGCGAATGCAGCCAGACCGCAAAGAAAATCGAAGAGCAGCCTCCGTCGCATGCCGCCTCAATACGCCGGGGCGCGGAAAATGGTTGCAGTCCACCACTCACAGCAGATGCCGTTCGCCTGCGAGGGCGACGGCCTGGGCGCGGTTTTCCGCGCCGAGCTTGGCGAGGATCGAAGCCAAGTGGAACTTCGCCGTCCGCTCGGTGATGCGGAGGGCGGCGGCGATCTCTTTGTTCGATCTGCCGGCCGCGACGAGGCGGAGCACTTCGCGCTCGCGGGCGCTGAGGCGCCTGCGCGGAGCGGCGCGGCGCGTGGCGATCCGCCGGTCGAGGTACCGCTCACCGCGCGCCACGGCGTGGATCGCCTGCTCGATCTCGGCGAGCGACGCCCCCTTCAGCAGATATCCTTTTGCGCCGGCGCGGAGTGCGCGCTCGACGTCCTCTTCGGCGTCGTAGGCCGTCAGCACGAGCACGGCGGAGTCGAACCGGGCGATGGCCTCGAGCCCCGACATCCCCGGCAGATCGAGATCGAGCAGGACGACGTCGACGCGCGAGCGGACGATCGCCTCCTCGGCCCCGGCGAACGAGCCCGCGATCTCGAACTTCCCCTCGAGGGCGGCCACCAGCCCCTCGCGCACGACGGGATGATCATCGACGACCGCGATGCGAATCATAGGGTGACCGCCACGCGCGTCCCTTTCCCCCGCCGCGAGGTCAAGCGCAGCATTCCGCCGGCGCGAGCGGCGCGTTCGCGCATCCCCTCGATGCCGTGATGGCCGGCGGAAACGCGGCGCGAATCGAATCCCCGGCCGTCGTCCTCGATCCGCAGCAACGTCCGCCTGCCGCAGGCCAGCATGACGCGGACCGATTTGGCGCCGGCGTGCTGCCGGACGTTCGCCAGTGCCTGTTCGGCGATGCGGTACAGCTCCGACTCGACATGGAGCGGCAGGGTGCACTGGCCGGGGGTCTCGAGCGTGACGCGGACGCCCGATTCCGAGGTGAACTCGCGGACCAGCGATGCCAGAGCCTGGGCGAGCGGCTTGCCGGCGAGCGCTCCGGCGCGCAGATCCGCGACCGAGCGCCGCGCCTCGTCGAGACTGGCGCGCGCCGTCTGCAGCGCCTTCTCCAGCCGCTCGCGCACGCGAGCGGGATCGCTCCCCACCTGGCGGACCGCGGTTTCGATGTGCAGCGCGATGGCCGTCAGCCCCTGGGCCAGGGTGTCGTGGATCTCGCGCGCCAGGCGCGTCCGCTCGTCGGCGCGCGCCAGCACCGCCGACTCCTCGGCGAGGCGGGCCCGATCGATGGCCACGCCCACCTGCATCCCGATCGTGTCGAGAAGGCGGAGTTCCGCGGGCGTCAGCCGGCGCATCGCCGGCGCGGTGATGTTCATGATGCCCAGTTGCTTGCCCTGAAACGACAGCGGTACGGATGCGTGATGCGCGAGCCCGCGCGTGAGCCTCGTCTGCCGAGCGCGCACGGCCGGAAGCAGCCGCGTGCACTCCAGCACGTCGACGTTGTGCGGCGCGAGCGATCCGTCGCGGAACTCCTGGATGCAACTGCACCACGTTCCGCTCATCCGCAGCGGCTCTTGCAGATACGGAGGGAGATTGCGCGCCGCGGCACTGTAGATGTGTCCCGTCTCCGGATCGAGGAGCCAGATCCACGCGGTCTGCAGGCGCAGCAGTGCGGTGACCAGCTCGAGCGTCCGATCGAGCGCTTCCTGCACGGTCGGCGAGCTGTTGAGCGCCTCGGCGATCGCGCCGACGATCTCCAGTTCGCGCCTCGAGGATCGTCCCGGCATCCTTCCATGATGCAGGAATCCGCCGGCGAGGGGGGCGGACAATCCCTGCCTGCCCTGCCGATCATGCAAGAATCCGTCGGATGAGGCGCTTTCTTCTGATCCTTGTCCTGCTCCTCCCGCTTCCCGCGATGGCCGCGGACGGCACGCTCCGATTCGCAGCGCTCGGCGATTTCCAACTCGACAGCGGCGCGACGATCCTCGACTGCCGCATCGGATATCGCACCTACGGAACGCTGGCCGCAGACCGCTCGAACGCGATCGTGGTGCTGACGTGGTTCGGCGGAACGACGAAGGGGTTGGAATCGTGGATTGGTCCGGGGAAGCTGTACGACCCCTCGAAATTCTTCGTCGTCACCATCGACGCGCTCGGCGACGGCATCTCGTCATCACCGTCGAACAGCAGCGAGCAGCCGGGCCCGCGGTTCCCGCAGTTCACGATGCGCGACATGGTCCGGTCGCAGCACGAGATGCTCGTCCGCGCGCTGGGGCTCGACCACGTCTACGCCGTCAGCGGACTGTCGATGGGCGGCATGCAGGCCTTCCAGTGGGCGGCGTCGTATCCCGATTTCATGACCCGGGTCGTGCCGATCGTCGGCAGTCCGAAGCTGACCTCGTACGACCTGCTGCTGTGGAAGACGGAGCTCGCGCTCGCCGGATCGCCGCTGGCAATGAAGGCCGCGGCGGACATCAACGAGATGCACCTGCACACGCCCGCGTGGGTGACCGCCCATCTGCACGACATCGATGCGGTGATGCGCGCGCACGAAGAATCGCTGCAGAAGATCGACTCGAACGATTACGCGTCCGATCTCCGGGCGATGATCAGCCAGGACATCGGTCCGCCGGAGGCCGTCCACGCGAAGATGCTGATCGTCGTTTCCCTGCAGGACCTCATGGTCAATCCGGCGCCTGCACGCGAGTTCGCGCGCACGACGAAATCCGAGCTGCTGACCCTGACCGGCGACTGCGGACACCTGGCGACCTCATGCGAAGAGGAGCTGCTGGTCCGCGAGGTGCGCCGCTTCCTCGCGGAGTGATCGCGGCGCCCTTCTTGCAGCGAACAGGGCGGGAGGAAGTGCGCCATGCGCAGGCTGGCTCTTCTGTTTTCATTCGCGCTGATCGCCGCTCCGGCGTGGGCGCTCAATACGAACGACCTCGTATCGACCATCGCCATGCCGCTCGCCGTTGCAGCGGTCTCGAATACCACCGGAGTCTCGCCGGAACGGCTGGCCACCCTGGTCACCGCACTCAATGAGGGAAACGTCGCACCGACCCGCTTCGTCGAGGTCGTGCGTTATGTCCCCGTGGCTCTGGTTCCCGACAATCAGCCGCTCGATCTCACACAGTACGTTCAGAACGAGGTCTCGAACGGGGTCACGGGCGACGCCCTGGTCAACGCGGTGGTGCAGCAACTGGAGGCGAACTACGGCGTCACGCCGCAGCTCGAGCTTCCGGCACCGGCGACCACGGTGGTCGTCCAGCCGGACTACGTTCCCCGTGAGGTGATCACGCAACTCTCGGGCGTGACGCCGAACGACC
>DATFUW010000040.1:0-3002 GCA_035260605.1 Thermoanaerobaculia bacterium
CCGACTTCGGCTTCCTGGCTCAACGCCGTCGAGGGCTTCTTCGCCAAACTCGGCAAGCGTCGCCTCAAACGCGGTGTGTTCTGCTCGATCGTCGATCTCCAGGCCGCCATCAACCGCTTCCTCCGGGAAACCAACGATGACTCCAAACCCTTCGTATGGACCGCCGATCCCCACAAGATCATCGCCGCCGTCAGACGAGGGCACCAAACGTTAGATTCGATCCACTAGCCGGTTTAGCGCACGCGGCGTATAAGTCGTTAAACTAGGGAGGGAGCCCACGTGCCTTGAATGACGGTCCGGACCCGCGGTTACAGCGTGTTGCTGCTGCCCTAGACGACGCGCGCCGAGACCTCGTAGATATATCGCGCCGCAACCGGCTGTTGCACACACCGCGCAACGGGCGGCGCGTTCATTGTCTTGAATTCGTTCATGTCGAGATCGATGCGGTATTCGCAGACCTTGCCCGCGAAGGGAAAGCGTTCGCCATCCGCTCCGAGGAAGATGACGAAGCCAATGCCGCAACCGAGGGGCGCTCAAGAGCGCTGCCGACGCTTCAAGCGGGAGTGACATCCGAGGTCCTCGAACGACGTTTACTCAAATTTTTCCGCGAGGCGCGCAACATCGAGGAGGAGCAAGGTGTCAACATCCTGTTTCTGGCGTTCGGCTTTCTGAAATGGTTTGAGGATGCGCGTTCGAGTGAGCCGTGCTGGGCTCCCCTAGCAGGCTGTTGAAGAAGTCATTCGCGACGAGCGATCAGGATGGCGTCGTCTCCGTCGCGGAATGACAACTCGATCTCGATGGTGCCGTCGTCGTCGAGTTCGGCGGAGCCCGAGCCGCAGATCTCATCGCCTTCGTCGAAACCGGTCCAATTGAAGAACACGATGCGCTGGCCGTATCCCAGTTCCATGGTGGCGTCGACGGCGCCGAAAGCGAACTCGCCTCGGCCGCTTTTACCAAAGCTCATGTAGGCCGGCTCGACCAGATCGAGGTAGTCGCGCTCCCAGAGATCGGCCTCGACGATGCGCCACCGGCCAATCAGCTCGCAATCCTTTGCGGCGTTCATGTCGTCGCCGCGATCAGCTTCGGCGCCCGCACCAGATTGTAGGCGGCCGCGGCGAAGGTGAAGCTCCAATCGACCTTCGCCAGCCCGCGCAGCTTGGTGCGGTGCATCCCGGCGACCGTCTTGATCCAGCCGAACGCCTCCTCGATCCGCTTGCGGATGCGCTGGCTCTGGGCGTAGCCGGGATGACGCGTCGTGCGCCGGTCGATCGCCGAGCGCCGGCCACTGGTGTTGCGGGCGACATGCGGGCGCACGTTGATCGTGCGCAGTTCCTCGACAAAGTCGGCCGCATCGTAGCCCTTGTCGGCGCCCAGCGTGACGGCGTGCGGGCGAGCGGCGAAGCCCTCGATCATGTCGAGCGCCGCCAGCCGCTCGGCATGGCCCGAGACGCGCGTCAGCCGAGCATCGACAATCAGGCCGGAGCGGTTCTCCATCAGCCCATGGCCGATGAAGCAAAGCTTCGCCTCCATCCCCGGCCCCTTGCGGTATAGCCGGGCGTCCGGGTCGGTCGTGCTGCGATGCGTCTGGTTGGAGCGCTTCTCGCCGCGAAAATCGACCGGCGCATTGCGTCCGCCGTCCATCTCCCCGCCATCGGGCGTCCCGTCGGCATCCGGCGGTTCCTTGGGCTTGAAGCTCTTCATCGATGCCCACGCTTCGATCAGCGTGCCGTCCACCGAGAAGTGCTCACTCGACAGCAGCCGCTTGACCCGCGGCTGGGCCAGCACCGCGCTCAGAAACCGGGCCGCAATCTCGCCATCCAGCAGCCGGTCGCGGTTCTTTGAGAAGGTCGAGTGGTCCCACACCGTATCGTCCAGGCCGAGCCCGACGAACCAGCGGAACAGCATGTCGAACTCCAGCCGCTCCATCAGTTGGCGCTCCGAGCGCACCGAATAGAACGCCTGCAACAGCATCGCCCGCAACAGCATCTCGGGCGCAATCGACGGCCGGCCCAGCCCGGAATAAAGCGCCGCGAAATCGCCCGACAGCGCCTCCAGAGCCGCGTCCGTCAGCGCCCGTACGGCGCGCAGCGGATGATCGGCGCGAACCCGCTTCTCCAGATCGACATACGAAAACAGCGCACCGGAGCGCTCGTTCGACCCGCGCATCGTTCCCCTCGACCAATGCTCCCCGTCAACAGAATCACGCCTCGGTCGCAGATGCCACCGACTTCTTCAACAGCCTGCTAGTGCTGCTGCCAGTTCTCATCGAACGCCGTCAGGGCCGAGAGCAGTTCGTGTTGCGAGCTCGCGATGACGACCTGATGGTAAATGTGTCCCTCCGAGAAAAGCTCCGATCAATCAGCCAAGTCGAGTTGCCGGATCTGCCAGAAGGCGATGATTGGTTCCCGTCCGTGTATCTCGATGCGGTCGCCACTGCCATCTCAGGGGAGACGCGTTGGGAAATAGATCGAGCCGGTAGCGGCTTGGGCTTTTTCACATTCTCCAAGTTCCTCATGTGGCGCGACCTCGCGCCATCGGCTTGGCCGGAGGCCACCAGGTTATTAGCTCATCCGATGGTGTCCGCGCTCCTCGGTCACGGCCAGGGTTTTGACCCGGCGCCTCCGATCGCGCAAGACGATGAACCGATCGACAAAAAAATTGACGTAGCCGCTGCCGTCCATGTGCTGGACGCGGACAGCTCTCAAGGCCTCGCGGTGGAGGAGGCGCGGGCCGGTCGAAACCTCGTTATCCAGGGTCCGCCGGGCACCGGTAAATCACAGACAATGAGCGCCATCTTAGGGAGCATCCGGAGTTGTCGCTTGGCGTTGCTTGCTTTTCGGTCGCACAACGCGATGCCATCGAAGACGCCATGCACTCAGCGGGCCTGACTAGCGCCGCTGAAGCTTATTGCCCTAACGGCGAGCGCTTGTTCGTCAAGAACCTTGAGACCGTGCAAGGCGACGAACGCGATGTCGTGTTCATATCGATCGGGTACGGCAGAG
>DATFUW010000041.1:0-6217 GCA_035260605.1 Thermoanaerobaculia bacterium
GTGTCGGGCATCGCCTACACGGCAGGAGTGGCGATCGTCGACGAGGGGAGCGGGGCCGTATCGAGCGACATTCAATCCGTCGACTGGTTCGAGTCGGACGGGACCAACGACCGGTTCCTCATCCGCGCCAAGGCGGCGCCGTATGCCTACCGATTCGCGGCGCCGTCCGGCGGGACGTCATTCACGCTCAAGGCGATCGCCACCGATTTCTCGAACAACACGAGCGATCTGGCGAGCTTCACGTGGAACGTCGTGCCGAACGACCCTCCGGCGCACCTGAACGTGGCGGTCACTCCGGCGGCGGCGTATCTTGCAAGCCGCCTTCAGGCGACGATCTCGTTCGAGGACGAGGGGCTCGCGGCGACGGTTGGCCTGAAGGTCACCGGATCGCACACCGACGGGTCTCCCTACGAACTGCCACCCAGTCGCATCACGCCGTCGGCGAATCAGCAGGCGAACCGCTCCGCCGTGGATGCCGCGTGGCCGCCGGTGGCGTTCACCATCGATCTGCCTCCGGACCTCGAGGAAGGCGAGCCACTCCACGTCACCGCGACCGTGATCGACTCCGTGAACCAGAGCGCGTCCGCAACGACCGATGTGCCGCTCCTGCCGGACACCGCCGCTCCGCGGATCGTCTCCATGACTCCCGCGCCGGAGACACATTTCCAGTTCGGGAATCAGTACCGCATCACGCTGCGGGCAACTGACGATGAATCCGGAATCGCGCACGTGACGTTCTCGTGGGACAACCAGCCACCGGTCGACGTCACGGCCGGATCCGTCGACCCGTCCACGGGCGTTTTCATGTTCAGCACCGATGTCGCCGTCACCGCGAAGAACACCGATACCCGGGTGCACATCGCGGCGACCGCGTACGACTTCCATGGCAACGGCTCGCTCGCGACCGTCGACGTCATCTACGACAGTGTGAACGACGGGACCATCCCGGTCGCGCAATGGCTCACGCCGCTTGACGGCTCTGCGCTTCCGGCAGGCCAGATGCGGGACGTGAAGCTCCGCATCCGAGCCACCGACGACGTCCATGTCGAGGCGGTTCAGTTCCAGAGCGACGCCTTCGCGGCGCCGCTGCCTCCGGTGAGCGCGCCGTCGGCCGGATCGATCTACGAGGAGACGGCGACCGTCAACGTTCCCCCTTCCGGATCGTTCACCGTGACCGCGACGGTCAGCGACGCCGATCCGGCGCACGACGTCGTCCTTCCGATCGTGATCGACGCCGTTCCGATCGATCATCAGATCCTCGGCGATTTCGCCCTCACGGCGTCGAACGCCCCGCAGTTCCAGAACGCCTCCCTGCTGGTCTCGGGCAGCGGTACGCATCTGTACGTCACGGTTCCAGTGACGCTGCGGGACCTCGTCGTCCTCGATGGCGCGATCGTCGGCAATCCCGACCGCGTGAAGCTCGACATCACCTCGATGGATCATCTCTACGTCGACGACGAATCGGCACTCGACGTGACCGCGAAGGGCAATCTCGGCGGTTGGGCCCTGAGCGAAGACGGAGTGACGCGCAACAACGATGCACGCGGGATGTCTCCGGAGGCCGGGCCGCTCGAGGCTTCCGGTTCGTACGGCGGTTTGGGGGGCGGTGCTGTACCGAATGCGCCGTATGGATCGCTCACCGAGCCGTCGGATTTCGGGACAGGCGGCGCCGGCGGCGCGACCTGCTGCTCGGCGGGCGCCAATGGCGGCGGCGCGATCCTGCTGCATGGCGATCGGGTCGTCATCGCCGGTTCGCTGCGCGCCGACGGCGGCAGCGGAGTCGGCGCTCAGTACGCCGGGTCGGGCGGAAGCATCGCCGTAGCGGCGCACGTGCTGGTGAGCGGGCCCGCGACGCGCATCACGGCGAATGGCGGCGACGACGAGGGAGTGGCGAACGGCGATGCGGGCGGAGGAGGGGGACGGATCTCAATTACCGCGACGGACCGCCTCGACCTCTTCGATGCCGCATCGGAGCTGCAGTCGCGCGGCGGACGGAACGGCACTTCGGCAGAGGGAAGAACGTACCTGGACGCGGGCGCGGGCACGATCCTGCTCCGGCGGCCCGGAGTGGCTTCGGGCGAGCTGCGGATCGCGTCCACTGATGAGCGGTTCGTCTCGACATCCCATCAGACGCGCGCGACGCCGCTCGCCGGCATGCTGGCGTTCGATGCCGTGACGGTCGGGCCGCGTACGCTCGTACGGGTGGACGGCAACCTCGCCTCGCCGATGATGGCGATCGATCCGACCGCGATTCTGTTGCTGCCGGCGGATGTCCCGTCGCTCGACCTTACAACGACTCCGGCCGCCGGTTCTACACTGATCCAGGGGACGACGCTCGCCGCATCGTTCACCACGGCATCACCGGCAGGAATCGGCGACGTGACGCTCACGCTCGCCGCGCCGCTTAGAAGCACCTTCAGCGACTACCCTGTCGAGATCGCCGCCGCGCCGGCGAGCGTGCCGGTCCCGCCGGATCTGCCGCCCGGAGCGGTGACCCTGCATGCCATCGCCACCGACCGGGCGGGACGCGCCGCCGAGATCTCCAGAGACTTCACGGTCGTGGCCAACGCACCGCCGCAGTTCACGCGGTTCGATGTGCTCCCGCGACAGACATACGCCGGCCACACGATCGTTGCCAGCGTCACCGCATCGGACGACCTCGGCATCACGACGCTCACGCTCGCGTCCTCCGCGGGAACGATTTCCGCGTCGCCCGCGACGGCCGATGGGCCTTCGACCTCGCAGACGTTCTCCATCGATCTTCCGCCGAACCTGACGGGCGGATCCATCGTCCAGCTCACCGCGACGGCGGACGACGGATTCCCGGGGCGCGTCCCGGTCGCGCAGACCGAAACGGTCGATGTCCTGAACGACTCGAATCCTCCGTCGGTCACGATCACGTCACCGGCACCGAATGCGACGTTCGAAGTCGGTTCGCTGGTCCGGATTCCGATCCGCGTGACGGCGATCGATGCGGAAGTCGGCGTGACGCGCGCTTGGGCGTCGATCGACGGAGGTCCGGCGATGGAGATGACTCCGGACGGCTCGGCTTCCGGAGGATGGATGGCCGACGTTCCCGTCCCCCAGGTCGACGGGTTCGATCCCGTCGACGCCACGATCGCCGTCTTCGCCGCCGATTTCCAGAACAATCAGGGGCAGGGGACGGTGCCGATCGTGATCAAGCCGGTCATCGATCCGAACGGACCCGCCGTGAGCTTCGTCTGCCCTTCCGCCGGAGCACTGTACCCGCCCGGTTATTCCGCGAGAGTCCACGTGAACGCTGTCCCGGCGAGTCTCGATAATGATGTGACCTCGGTCGATCTATACGTCGGCGATGCCGCGGTGCCGGTCGCTGCCGTGGCGATCGGGAACGACGTCTGGGAAGCGACGATCACCATGCCTGCGGGCGCGGAAGGCGACGAAGTGCCGCTGAAGGCGGTGGCCACCTCGATCCGCAACAACGTGAATTCGTTCCAGCGGACCGTGCGGATCGCCGTCGGAGCGGTGATCGTTTCCGACACGACGATCGATGCCGCGAACGCGGCCTTCGACGGCGGAACGCTGATCGTGGCCGGCGGCACGACCACGATCGAAGGGCACCATTCGTTCTCGCGACTCATCATCCTCGACGGTGCGACCGTCACCCATCCGCCCCTCGGGCGGCTCGATCTGGATGTCGCGGGGGCGACCTACGTCTCCTGCAGCGGAAGCATCGACGCGACCGGCCGTGGCGAGCAAGACGCCGGAATCGAAACCATCATCGGGGCCGGCGGAAGTCATGGAGGAGAAGGGGCGCCAGCGACCGGCGGTACGGCCCCGGCGTTCGGATCGGTGTTCGATCCGAAAGAGGCCGGCGGGGTCGGCGCACAGACGAGCGGCTGCGCTCCGTGTGACGGACCCGGAGGGGGAATCATTCGATTGCGCAGCGGCGACGTGACGGTCGACGGAACGATCCGCGCGAACGGCGCCGCGAATCAGGCGGCGGGGGCCGGCGGGAGCGTTCGCATCGACGCGAACGCGATCTCGGGAAGCGGACAGATTCTTGCGGCGATTCCATCGGTCGTAAGAATTTGTCCGTTTTCCCGAGATTGCGTTCGCATCGACGCGAACGCGATCTCGGGAAAACGGACAAATTCTTACGACCGATGGTATCGCCGCGCGCTCCGGCGGCGGCGGGCGTATTGCCCTCTATTTCGCGTCGCTGACCCTTCCGCAGGACGACATCCGCACGACCGGCGCATCGCCGGGAACGATCTACCTCAAATCATCGGTACAGCCGTTCGGGGATCTCGTCTGCGACAACGCCGGAGTCCCGCCCCTCGCCAGAACCGGACTGACCGGTGTCGGAATCCGCACGACGACCTCCTCGACCGCGAACAGCGTTACGGATTCTGCCGCGCAATTGCCGGCGCCGGACGTTCTCGACGGAATCGATCTGATCTTCGGCATCGACACATCGGCGAGTTGGCCGATCGTGGCGAATGATTCTGCGACCGTTACCGTCACGCCGGGTGCGTCATTCTCGCCCCAACTCGGATCCCAGTTTCGAGGGCTCTATCGGTTCGACCGGGTGATCCTGAGGAACGCGAGTGTGGAGACCACCGATCTGATGCAGATTGGAGCGCAGATCGACACGGACGGCACCTCGTCGCTCGTGACCGGCAACCTCGGGCCGCCAGTCGTGACCCCCTCGCTGATCTCGATCGATGCCGGGGCGATCGGATTCGCGGCGATCGGCCAGTCCGGCGCCGTGGTCGATCCGGACGCGCCGCTGACAGTCACGGTCAGCAACCTGCGCAGCGGCGCTGTCTTCACCGCGGCGGTGGCGAACGACGGCTCCTTCTCCGTTGCGCTCGCCGGCCAGGCGGACGATGCATTCACACTGATCGCGAGGGACAGCCACCGCTTTCCGCTGCAGTCGGCGGAAGTGGCCATCGGAACGATGCAGGGAGCGCCGCCGTCGGCCACCGAGGTCGCCGCGACCGGATGGGGGGTGGACGGTGTGTTCGTCAGCCGGACCCTTTCCCTCGATGGACACCAGCTCGCGGTGGCCGGCTGGGGGAGTTCGAGTGAACTCGTGCTGCTCGATTTGTCGAATCCGGCTGTCCCCGCGCTCGTCCGGACGAGCGTCGCGGCGCAGGGAGCGATTCGCGACGTGGTCATTCGTGACGGCTGGGCCTACGTCGCCGCCGATCGCTTTTCGACGCTCGATCTGAGTGCGTCCGGCTCCACGCCGAACTACACCACCGACCCTTGCGGTCGTGAGCAGGCTGTGGCGCTGTCGGGCGGATACGCCTTCACCGCCGAGGTGGATTGCCTCAACAACGGGACGATTCATGTGTACGACGTCACGAACCCTGCCGCCCCCCGCTACCTGAGTTCGCAGGCTGTAGCGGGTGTCGCCAACGATGCCCTGACCGACCTGCTGACCTTCGGTCGCGACGATCTCGTCGGCATCAGCGACACCGCCGCCGGCATCGACGTCATGGTCATCGATCGGCGCGACGTGAACGCCCTGAGGAAGGTGTCGCAGCTCTCGATCTCAAACTTCGGCGCGTATCGCGCTTCCATCGAGGGGACGACGCTTTTCCTCGTCAGCGTCGGCACTCCACAGCTCGTCGCAGTCGACCTGAGCGATCCGCTGACACCGATCGTCACGGGGACGCTTGCCCTGCCAGGAAGCGGCGGCGGGGTCATGGTGGCGGGACGCGACGTTCTCATCGCAGACGGAGCCGCCGGGCTCGTAGCGACGACGGCCGATCCGGCTGCGCTCGTGATCACCGGCAGTGTCCCGACAGCCGGCACCGCGTACGACGTCGCGGTCTACGGCACGACAACGTACGTGGCCGACGGAAGTGGGATCGCAGTCGTGCCGGTCGCGATTGCGCCGCGAATCGATCCGCGACGCATCTCGATCGGGGCGACTTCGATCACCGGGCTCGCCGACGCGGTCACCGGAGCGGTGCCAATCACCATCGAGATCGTCGAAGGCACAACGATGGCCGCCGCCAACGGGACAGTGGCGCCGGACGGCGGGTTCTCCGTGCCGCTCACGGGCAGCGCGGGCGACACAATCACGCTCGAGGCCACGGACGCATCGGGCCGCGTGGCCGGGCCGATCGTCGTGGGTACGGTTCCCTTCGGGAGTTCGACGGAGTTGCTGCCGCTGTCGAATCGAGCGCGGACGATCACGGCGTGGGGGACGACGGTGGCGATG
>DATFUW010000042.1:0-3132 GCA_035260605.1 Thermoanaerobaculia bacterium
CATCGGCGGCGGCGACCTGCCGGTGCCGAAGGTCGATCCCAACAACCCGGACGTCGTCTACAGCGCGAGTATCGTCACCGTCCGCTCGAGGGATGGCGGCAAGACGTGGAGCTCGATCCGCGGCGCACCCGGCGGTGACGACTACCAGAACGTGTGGATCAATCCGAATGACTCGAACATGATCTTCCTGGCGAGCGACCAGGGCGTGATCGTCTCGCTGAACGACGGCCGCACCTGGAGCTCGTGGTACAACCAGCCGACTGCGCAGCTCTATCACGTCGGGGTGACGCCGACCTTCCCTTACCGAATCTGCAGCGGACAACAGGAGAGTGGATCGGTCTGCATCGCCAGCCGCGGCGACTACGGCGAGATCACGTTCCGCGACTGGATTCCCGTAGGCACGATCGAATACGGATACGTGACTCCCGACCCGCTGAATCCCGACGTCGTCTACGGCGGCGGACGCACGGAAGTGACCCGCTTCCGCTGGAGCACGCGGCAGGTGCAGAACGTCACGCCCATCCCTCTCCGGGGAGATCACCGCGTCGACCGCACCGAACCGCTGATCTTCTCGCCGGCCGATCCGCACATCCTCTACTACGCCGCGAACGTGCTGTTCAAGACGACCGACGGCGGCGAGACGTGGCAGACCATCAGCCCCGATCTGACGCGCGATCACCCCGGCAATCCACCGAGCGTGGCCTCGGTGGCCTCGCTGAATCCGAAGGCCGAGCAGGCGCGCGGCGCGATCTACGCCGTTGCACCCGGGCAGCACGACCCGAACATCATCTGGGCCGGCACCGACGACGGGCTCGTCTGGGTCACGCGCGACGGCGGCGCACACTGGGACAACGTCACTCCGCCGGAGCTGACGCCATGGAGCAAGGTCACGCAGATGGACGCCTCGCACTTCGACGGCCAGAGCGCCTACGCCTCGGTCAGCCGCCTGCGCATCGACGATCTCCGGCCGTACGTCTATCGCACGCACGACGGCGGAAAGAGCTGGCAGCCGATCGTCGAAGGACTTCCGAATGCGCCCGTCAACGCGGTGCGCGAAGACCCGGTACGCAAGGGGCTGCTCTACGCCGCGACCGAGACGGGAATGTGGGTCTCGTTCGATGATGGCGACCACTGGCAGTCACTGCAGTTGAACCTTCCGGCCAGCTCGATGCGCGATGTCGTCGTGCACGGAAGCGATCTGATCGTGGCCACGCACGGCCGCGCCTTCTGGATCCTCGACGACATCACTCCGCTCCGCCAGATGTCGGCGGACACGGCGCAGGCCGCCGCGTTTCTCTTCAAGCCGGCCCAGGCCGTCCGCGTGCGGCGCAGCCTCAACACCGACACGCCGCTTCCCGCCGACGAGCCGATGGGAGAGAACCCGCCGGACGGCGCGATCCTCGACTATTCACTCGGCGCCGCGGCTTCCGCCGGCCCCGTGACGCTCGAGATCGTCGACGCCTCCGGAAAGCTCGTCCGGCGCTACACGTCGTCGGACACGCCGTGGATCACGCCCGAGGAGCTGGCCAGGCAGACCATCCCGCCCGGCTGGGTGAAGCTGCCGGAGACCCTTTCGGCTTCCACCGGACTCCATCGCTGGGTTTGGGACCTCCACTACGCCGCGCCGACGGTGCCGGAGCACGAGTATCCGATCTCCGCGGTGCCGCACCGCACTCCGCAGTATCCGCTCGGACCGCGCGCCCTGCCCGGCAGCTACACCGTGCGCCTCACGGCCAACGGAACGACGCTGACACAGCCGCTGACCGTGACGATGGACCCGCGTGTAACGACCACTCCGGCCGGTCTGGCGCAGGTGTTCGATCTCGAGATGCGCCTGTCCGACATGCTCACGCGCAGCTCGGACGCGATCACGAAGGCGAAGGCGGCCCTCGGCCAACCGAAGATCAGCGCGAAGCGAAAAGCGCGGATCGAGGAAGTGCTGAACGGACCAAAACCGCCGGCGGCGCGGGTCCCGGCGCATCGCCCGGCCAAGCGCGCCGAGGCAACAGCGGAACGGAAGCAGCCTCCGCCCGCGAGGCCGGTGACGCTCACCGAGGTGCAAGGCGCCGTCGGGGCGCTGTACGGGATGCTCGACCGCGCCGATGCCGCGCCGACCTCCGCTCAAGTCGAGGCCGTGAACGCGACGATCGCGAAGTTCAACGAAATCATGACGAAGTGGGAGGCCCTGCGCGTGCAGTGACCGTCATTCGTCGCTGGTCATGATGAAGATCGGCTGCCGGTGGAAGTCGTAGATCGGCCGGAGCCGGTCGGAGTTGTAGTAGCGGGAAACGTCGACTGTCTTCTTGCGCCCGTTGACCACCTCGAGCGGAAGGTTGTCGTAGACCCCGTTGCGCACTGCGACGAGGCGCCCGGAGACGCCGCGCAGGACGAGGTCCAGCGCCAGGTTGCCGAAGGCCATGGGAACGATGGAGTCGAGCGCGTCGGGATCGCCGCTGCGCACCATGTACCCGAGGCGCTGATTGACCACGTTGATCCGCCGGCCGCCCTCGAACTTCGATGAGAGCTCCTTGAGTGCCTCGGAGACCTTGTCGCCGATCCCGCCGAGTTTCCGGTGCCCGTACTGGTCCGATTCCTCACTCTCGTACGACATGTTTTCCTGATGGAGCATGCGCGCTCCCTCCGACACCAGCACGACGCTGTAGCGGCTCGGATGGCGGTTGCGGTCGTGCACCATCAACTCGGTCAGCCGCTCGATCTCGAAGGGAAACTCGGGAATCACGCAGCGGTCGGCCGCACCGGCCATCGTCGGCAGCAGCGCGGTGAATCCGGCGTAGCGACCGAAGACCTCGATGACCAGGAAGCGCTCGTGCGAGCCGGCGGTCGTCCGCAGCCGGTGTGCGAGTTCGATGGTGCGCGTCACGCAGGTGCTGAAGCCGATGCAGTAGTCGGTCCCCGGAACGTCGTTGTCCATCGTCTTGGGGATGGCGATCACCTGCACGCCTTCGCGCTGCAGGCGTTCGGCGTAGGAGAGCGTGTCGTCGCCGCCGATGGGGATCAGAAAATCGATGCCCAGGAACTCGATGTTCTTCAGCACGTCGTGGGTGACGTCGTTGATCTCAGCACCATAGCGGTCACGCAGGTGCTTCGGCACCACCGCTTTCGGGAGATGGC
>DATFUW010000043.1:0-4293 GCA_035260605.1 Thermoanaerobaculia bacterium
CCTCGCTTTTGCCGCGTTCCCCCTCCTGGCAGCGAACGAAGTCGCGCGCCTGCACGATCTCTTCAACCGGAACTGGGAGCGGAGGATCCGCGAGAATCCGATGTTCGCCACATCGGTCGGCCGTCACGAGTACGACGACAAGCTGGCGTCGATCACACCCGCCGACCTCGCGCGCCGGAACAAGGAGACGCGCGCGGAACTCGCGGAGCTGAAGGCCATCGACCGCTCCAAGCTGCCGCCCGAGGAGGTCATCAACGACGACATCTTCCGCCGCCAGCTCCAGAACTCGATCGACTCCTACGAGCTCGGCGACTACGAGATGCCGTTCAACGCCGACTCCGGCTTCCACACCGGCTTCGCGCGGCTCGCGGAGGAGATGCCGCTGCGAACGGTCAAGGACTACGAGCACTACATCAGCCGCCTGAAGGCATGGCCGCGCTACGTGAACGAGGAGATCGCGCTGATGCGCATCGGCATTCAGCGGGGCATGACCGTCCCGAAGGCCACGCTCACCGGATATGACCACTCGATCTCGGCGCACGTGGTCGACGATCCGACGCAGAGCGTCTTCTGGAAGCCGTTCGAGAAGTTCCCGAACAGCGTGCCGGAGGCCAACCGCGAGCGCCTGCGCACCGCGGGAGCCGACGCGGTCATGAACGGCGCGGTCGTAGGGTACAAGGAGTTCCTCGACTTCTTCGACAATGAGTACTACCCGCACGCCCGCACCACGCTCGCCGCGTACGACTTGCCGAACGGAAAGGCGTACTACGCGCTGCAGATCCGCGAGTACACGACGCTCGACCTGACGCCCGAGCAGATCCACAAGATCGGGCTCGACGAAGTCGACCGCATCTGGAAGGAGATGAACGCCATCATCAGGAAGGTCGGCTTCCAGGGAGACTTCCCGGCGTTCCTGCAGTTCCTGCGCACCGATCCGCGGTTCTACGCCAAGACCCCCGAGGAGCTGCTGAAAGACGCGGCGTGGATCGCCAAAGAGATGGACGGCAAGCTGCCGTCGCTCTTCAAGACCCTCCCGCGCCTTCCCTACACCGTCAGGCCGGTGCCGGCGGACATCGCGCCGAAGTACACGAGCGGCCGCTACGTCGGCGCGCCGCAGGGAAGCACGCAGCCGGGCATCTACTGGGTCAACACGTACAAGGTCGAGACGCGCCCGCTGTACGACCTCGAAGCCATGACGTTCCACGAGGCGGTCCCCGGACATCATCTGCAGATCGCACTCAGCCGCGAGCTGAAGGACCTGCCGAATTTCCGGCGCTACTCGTACATCTCCGCATTCGGCGAGGGATGGGGACTCTACTGCGAGCAGCTCGGCAAGGAGGCCGGCTTCTATCAGGACCCGTACAGCGACTTCGGCCGCCTGAGCTGGGACATGTGGCGCGCGTGCCGGCTGGTGGTCGACACGGGCATCCACACGATGGGATGGACGCGGCAGCAGTCGATCGACTACCTGGCCTCGCACACTGCGCTGCCGATCCATGAATGCGAGACGGAGGTCGACCGCTACATCTCCTGGCCGGCGCAGGCGCTGTCGTACAAGCTCGGCGAGCTGAAGATTCTCGAGCTGCGGCACAAGGCCGAAAAGGCGCTCGGGATGCGCTTCGATGTCCGCGAGTTCCACGACGTGGTCCTCGGCAGCGGCGCGGTGCCACTCGACGTACTGGAGCACAACGTCGACGCCTGGATCGCGAAGAAGGAGCGGTCGTGAAACGGCTGGCCGCGCTGCTCCTCCTCGTCGCCACCTCGGCGTTCGCTGCGGACGAGTTCACGATCTACGACCTCCTCCCTCCCGAGAGCCATCAGTTCGCCATCACCTACGACGTGACGCAGGACCACGAAGGCGCGGAATTCTTTCTGAACCCGATCCGTCCCGGATCGGTCTCCACGAAGGAGCGCGTCCTCGACCGCGCCACCGGTAAGGAACTGCGGTTCGAAGAGGTCACCGGCAAGGAGGCGAAGGCCTGGGGCCTCGTCTCCCAACGGGCCGCGGACGACGAGCACTTCATCAAGATCCACCTTCCGGGCCCCGTTCCGAAAGGCGGACAGACGCGGATCCGCATCGACAAGACCTACACCGATCCGGCTTCGTACTTCGTGCGCGACGGGCTGCTGGTCTTCGACCGGCCGATGGGGATCAAGCGCGACGTCGTGATCCTGCCGAAGAAATGGGAGCTGATCGGATCCGCGTCGCCGTGCATCCTCTCCACCGACGCCGACGGACGCGTTCGCGTTAGTTTTCTCAACGATCGCGACGATTCATTACCGGTGAAGATCGTCGCGCGGAGGCTACCGTGAGACGGACGCTGCTCGCCCTGCTGCTCTTCCTCCCCTGCTCGCTCTTCGCGCAGGCGTTTCATCGCGCGGAGCAGGACCGCAACATTCACTATTGGCTGCTCGACCCCGCGTCGCATCAGTTCCACTTCACGCACGACCTGACCATCACCGAGCCGGGAAAGACGACGGCGGAGAGTTTTCTGCGGAAAGGAAGCAAGCCCTCGCCGGACGTGAAGATGACCGACCTCGACACCGGCAAGCCGCTGGCGACGCATTTCGATGCGCGGCGCCAGGCGCTGGTGGGCGAGCTCGATCATCCGATTGCGGCGGGGCTGTCGACGCGAGTTCGGGTCGAGGAGACCTACAGCGATCCGGTCGGCTACACGCTGCAGAACGGCGAACTGGTGTGGAAGCGCACGCTCGGCCGGGCGCTGAATTTCGTGACCCTTCCGGCGGGCTGGATGCTGACCTCGGTCAACGTTCCGGCGACGATCACGCTGGACGCCGAGGGCCGCGTGACGATGCGCTTCGTCAACATCCGGAACGACGAGCTCGCGGTGGACATCCGCGCGCGGCGGCGGCCCGGCGGTCAGGGATAGCCGGCGCCGGCATCCCGCCGGAACTCCCGCTTGGCGATGGCCCCGCGCTTCTGTGCGGCGACCGCGAGAAAGAAGATCCTGTTCAGGATGCGGGTCGGCAGGCTGGCGTCCCACCGCCCGGCGAGCACGGTCACGACCGCGCGGAAGAGCCGCGGCGGCGGCTCGGGATCGAAGAAAAGATCGCGGAACTCGGGCGAGTAGAAGCCGATGACGAAGCGGCGGAAGGCCTCGTAGCGTTTCCGCTGACGCCTCGAGAACGCGGCGAAGCTCCGCGCGGAGAAATCGTCGCGGCGCAGCGCGCGGTCCAGCGCGTCCGCCGCCTCGATCCCCGATTCGAGGGCCACGGTCACGCCGCTGGAGAAGACCGGATCGAGAAACGAGCCGGCATCCCCGGCCAGCAGCCAGCGCTCGCCGGCGTACGCCGTGGCGCGATACGAAAAGTCCTTTTCCACCCGCACCGGCCATTCGCGGTGCGCGTCGCGGAGCAGATCGGCGACCGCCGGGGTGTCGGCGATCGCCTGTTCGAGCCGCTCTTCGTTCGTGGCCGCGGGCATCTGCAGCAGCAGCTTCTGCGGAAGCACGACGCCGACGCTCATCAGCGCGTCGGAGATCGGGATCAGCCAGAACCATCCGGCGTCGTGACGGGCGATGATGCGGATGTCGTTCGGATGCTCGTCGGGCAGGCGCGGCACGCCGCGGTAATGGGAGAATACGGCCACGTTGGCCAGGCGCGGCTCGTCGCGCCGCAGACCGAACTTCCGCGCCAGCAACCCGAACCGTCCGGTGGCATCGACCAGCGCGCGGACGCGGATGCGCTCTCCGTTGCACTCCACGATCGCCGCGTCGGGGGTGAACTCACATGCGGTGACGCGATGCGATTCGCGCACGTCGGCCCCCGCTTCACGGGCGCGATCGAGCAGCATGCGATCGAACTCCGCGCGCGGCACCTGCCATGTCTGCGCGCGCTCGACCTCGCGGACCGAGGAGAAGTCGACGCCGCGTCCGCTGCGCCCTTCGGCGGTGATCAGCCGCGCGCCCCACTTCTCGGGAAATCCGGCGGACCGCATCCGCTCGGACAGGCCGAGCGCCGCGAGCGCATCGTTCGATGTGGCCAGCAGCGACTCGCCGATGTGAAAGCGCGGGAAGACATCGCGCTCGAGGAGGACGACGGAGTGGCCGCGCTGCGCGAGCGAGATCGCCGCCGAGCTCCCCGCGGGGCCGCCCCCTGCCACGGCGAAGTCGAAGTCCCAGCTCAAGCGGCGCGAGTATAGCGTCGCCCGACGGTTGGGCTCTGCGTTATGATGACTCGATCATGGAAACGGAGCCGCGCTTCGTCCCGAAGGGGGCGATCGCCTTCTTTGTGTTGATGATCGTGGTCTACGCCGCGATCTGGCTGGGGATG
>DATFUW010000044.1:0-3265 GCA_035260605.1 Thermoanaerobaculia bacterium
GCTCCAGCACCGCCTCCCGGGCCCGCGTCATGTGCGGCGCGTCGGGCGAGTCGCCGGCGATCTTCAGGACGAAATAGGCCTTCACCGTGGCGCTGACGTCGGTCGGGCCGCCGGCGTAGAGCGTCCATCCACCGCCCGGAAGCTGCTGGCGGCGGATGTATTCGGCCGCCTTGCGGAACCGATCCTCCCCCGCCCGTCCGAGATAAAAGAGGAGCAGGAGGTACTCCGACTCGAGGATCGTGTCGCCCTCGAGCTCTCCGCACCAATGGCCGTCGGTAAGCTGGAGCGAGAACAGACGCGCCTCTGCCGCCGCGATCGCGGAGTCGAGAAACGAGCTTCTGTCGGTTGGTTTGAGTTTCGGTGCGGAATACGGAAATTCGTGAACGCTCATCCGATCATCACCCTCGCTGCCGACTCCCGGGTCCGAGACGGACGAAAGCATCTACAACGCTGATTATATCCGGCGGCAAATCACTGTCCGGTGAATTCCATTCAACGTTGCGGTTCGGGCAACTCACCGCGCAGAACGGCGAGCTGCGCGCGGGCGATGCGTACCTGCATTTCCGCCTGGGCGACCTGCCGATCCGCTTCCGCCAGTGCCGCTTGTGCAATCGCAACATCATTCGCTTCTCCGCGACCCTCCTTCGCCGTGGCCTCGCCGACACGCAGGCTTTCGAGAGCGAGCTCATGCGATCGGCCAGCCAGTTCGCTTTCCGCGATTGCATCTTTCAGACCGCCTTCGGCCTGGCGTACACCAATTTCGAGCTCGTCCTTCCGCTGCTGGAGCTGCGCCGCGACCCGCTCGCGCTGTGCCGCCAGCCGCGAAACCACCGCCGCGCGGCGCCCCCCGGTGAAGAGCGGGAGGTTGATCGTCGCCGCCACGCTGAAGTCGTCGGGCTTGAAATTGAGGTAGAACTGGCCATAGCGGGCGAACAAGCGCGAATACTGGACCTGCGCCGCCACGGTCGGGCGGAACGGATTGCGCTCCAGAGCGGTCGCGCGGTCCAGTTGCACCAGCCGCGCGCGCAGGCTCTGCAGGACGGGATCGTTTTTCTCGGCGAGCTCGAGGTCGTCGGAGGCGATCGCCGCGGTCGTGGGAACCGGCTCGGGCCGCACGGCCAGCGGCTGCTCGGCGGGCCATCCGATCGCCCGGCGGAGCCGCAGTTCGTCGAGGTCACGCGTCGTGCGGGCCAGTTCCACCCCGCGCTGCGCGGTGGTCAGTTGCAGCGCGGTGCGTGCGGCATCGAGCGCACGCACCCGCCCTTCTTTCAGCAGCGCCTGGAGGTGTTCCACCAGCACCGATTCGGCCGCGGCCTGCCGCTGCGCCGCGTCGACGAGGGCCTGATCGGCCGCGTACCGCGCGATCATCTCGGAGACCGAGCGCGCGGTCTCACGCGTGCGCGCGTCGAGTTCCGCCTTCGCCGCGTCGACCTGCGCGCGCGAGGCGAAGACGTCCGCCTTGCTCGACAGATCGTAGAAGACCTGATGGGCCTCGATCGTCCCGATCGCCGGGACCTGCCCCAGCACCGCGACCGGAAGTCCGCTGGCGTAGCCGGGTGTGGTGGAGAAGGACGCGGTTGGACGGAAGGCCTGCTCCGCGAGGATCTGGTTGGCCGCCGCTTCGGCGACGGCCGCGCGCATGTCGCGCAACTGCGGCGAGGCCGCGATCGCCCGGTTCACCGCGTCCTGTTCTGTCAGCGGCGCCGCGGTCTGCCCGAACAATGCCGGCGCCAGCACGAAAGTGCCGGCCACCAGCCACCAGGCGGCGGATGCCTTCTCATTCATGCCGCAGCGCTTCCGTCGGATCGAGGCTCGCCGCGCGATGGGCCGGAATGACGCCGAAGATGACGGTGATCGCCGCCGAAAAGACGAACGCCGCCAGCGCGGAAAGTGGCGAGACATGAATGACGAACTGGTGCACGAACGAACGGGAGATCACCGGGATTGCGACGCCGAACACCACGCCGACGGCCGAGCCGACGCTCCCCAGGATGAGAGCCTCGATCATGAACTGCGCCAGGATGTCCTTCTTCCGGGCGCCGAGCGATCTCCGCACCCCGATCTCGCGCGTCCGCTGCTCCACCGAGGCCAGCAGGATGTTCATGATCCCCACCCCGCCGACGATCACCGAGACCGAGGCTGCGAGGATGAAGATCACGATCAGTCCGGCGGAGATGGTTTTGGCGACGTGCACCACCGTGGCCATGCTCTCCGCCTTGAACAGCGCGCCGGCGTGATGCCGCTCGCGCAGGGTCTGTTCGATGGTCCGGGTGCCCATCGGGATCATGTCGAAGTCCCGCACCTCGGCGAAGAGCGTATCGACCTTGCGCGTGCCGGTGAAGAACCAGGAGACGGTGATGGGGATGAAGATGAGGTCCGACGAGCTCATCTCTCCCTGTCCCATCGTGTCCACGGGGTTCGAAAACTCGCCGACGACGAGGAAGGTGATTCCCAGGGTCGTCACGGTCTTCTGCGGTGTGGCGTCGTCGCGGAAGAGCTTCTCGTAGAGGCTGCGGCTGACGACACAGACTTTGGCTCGCTGGTCGATGTCGTCCTGATCGAGAAAGCGCCCGTGAATGATGGTCACGTTCCTGCGGACCTGCGGATAGTTCGGCGTGGTGCCGAGGACGGCGATGTCGAGCGCGCGCGACTCCGCGCTGACGCTCCCTTTCAGTTCCACCAGCGGCGTCACACCGGAGAAGAGATCGGTGCGAGCGGCAACGGCGCGCACGTCCCCATCGTTGATGTTGTCGTCGACGGCGTGGAACACGCCGGAGGTCACGTTGCCCTGGTAGCTGGCCCAGATGAGATGCGAGCCGACGGCTTCGATCTGCGACATGACGAAGGCCCGGCCGGTCAGGCCGAGGGCCACGATGATGATGATGGCCGCGGTGCCGACGATCAGCCCGGCGAGTGTCAGCCAGGTCTGGAGCGGATGCGTGCGGAACCGCCCGAGCGCCGTGCGCAGGACTTCGAGACCGACGGTCACGACGTCACCCGCACGCTCTCGCCGTCTTGCAGCGGCGAGGAGCCGGGCAGGATCACCCGGTCACCTTCCTTCACTCCGCGCAGCACCTCGACGTCGTTGGGACCGATGAGTCCGACCTGCACCGGCGTCCGCTTCGCCTTTCCTCCGCTGTACTGGAAGACGAACCGCTGATCGCCGTCGCGCATGAGCGCGCCGCGCGGGATGACCAGCGCCGACGGCTTCTCGCCGACGATGATCTGCACGTTCACCGAGGCGTTCGGCGGCAGCGCCGCCGTG
>DATFUW010000045.1:0-6464 GCA_035260605.1 Thermoanaerobaculia bacterium
TTCTTCGGATCGGCCGAGGCGCAGGTGATCAGCGTGACCTTCAATCAGATCATCGTCATGAGCCCGCCGGGCCGCGACACCACTCCGGACGGCTCCGGGACCGTGACCGGTCCGGTCGACATCAAGGTGGTCAACGTCAATTCCAACACCAACACGAGCTTCACCGGCGGGTTCCGCTATACGCCGAAGATGCAGATCACGACGGTGGGCCCGACGGAAGGGCCGTTCACCGGCGGCACGCGCGTGCGGATCGACGGTATCGGGTTCGACGATCCGGTCGGCGTGGTGATCGGCGGCGTCGCCGCGCAGGTCATCAGCGTCTCCGGAACGGAAATTGTGGCCATCACCAGCCCCGTCAACCTGAACTCCTGTGGAGATGTCACCGGTCCCATCGTGGTGGGGAATACCAACAACGGCGACACGGCGACCGGCCCGGACTTCATCTACCGCGTGCCGAAGCCGCTGATCGTCAATATTTCGAATCCGAACAACCTGGGCGGCACGGCAACGATCACCGTATTCAACGCGCTCGGGTTCCCGCGTATCACGATCGGCGGCGTCTCCGTGTCGGTCACAGCGACGGTCGTCAATCCCGACGGCACGACCACCTTCACGGTCCAACTGCCGCCGACGATCAAACTGCAGACGACTTCGTGCCCGGCAGGCGGAACGGCCCAGATCCCGACAGCGTTCGATGTCGCCTATACCAGCGCGACGACCGGTTGCACCGATACGTCTCCGAGCGGAATCACGGTACTGCCGCCGGCGACCCCGCTGTTGTTCCTGAATCCGCCCACGTTCCAGCCGTTCACGGCGACGATTACGCCGAACGTGGCGCCGGCTCCGCCCTTCCCTGGAACGTCGGTGACGCCGTCTGCGACGCAGACCGTGAACATCGTGAACAACGGCAGCGCGCCGCTGACGATCACCGGCATCACGGACAACGGTGCGCCGGCCTGTGCGCGGTTCAGTCCCCTGCCGCCGCCGGCGACGTTCCCGCTCAATCTGAACCAGTGCGAGGCCTTCCCACTGATCGAGCAGTATTTCGGCCAGACGACGCAAGGCAGCGAGACGTGTACGATCACCATCTCCACGAACGCCGGAAACAAGACCCTGCTGCTGGTCGGTACCTCGCAGTAATGGACTACTCCACGCGACACTGAACCGAGCCGCCCCTTCGGGGGCGGTTCGTTTCTGCGGTAAAGTACCTTCGAATCCGATGGCGCAGCCAGCAACCAACCCCAAGATCGAAGAGCTTCGGTCCCGCCTGAAGGCGGATCCGAAGAGCCGCCTGTTTTTTCCGCTGGCCGAAGAACTACGCAAGGTCGACCAGCTCGGCGAAGCGGAACACGTGCTCCGCGTGGGACTCGGAAATCATCCGACGTATCTCTCGGCCTGGGTCAGCCTCGGCCGCATCCTGCGGGAAGAGGAGAAGAACGCCGAGTCGGTCGAAGCGCTGAACCGCGCGCTGCAGCTCGATCCGGGAAACGTCGTCGCCGCACGGCTGCTCGGCGACGCCTACAATGGCCTCGGCGACAAGCTCGAGGCCATCAAGAAGTACAAGCTCGTGCGCGCGCTCCTCCCCGCCGACGAGGAACTCGATGCCACGATCGAACGCCTCGAGGAGGAGCTGAATCCCGTCACCGTCTTCAATCCGCCGGGCGAAGACACGCTTCGCCGGGTCGCGGGCGCGAGTCCGGAGCCGCTGGACGAGTCGCCGTTCGTCACCGACGAGACGCAGGCCGAGGCCGAGGCCGCGGCCACGATCACCCGTGAGCAGCAGATCGCGCAGGCCACCGGGGATTTCGAGCCGATGCACGCAGCACACGCGGAGAGCCCGTTCGAAGACCCGGCCGTGGGGGCGACCGCCGCTTCGGTGACGGTCGAGCAGCCTTCCGGCATGCATGTCGAGCCGGCACCGCTCGCCGCCGATGTCGCCACGCCGTGGTCAGAGGAAGAGAGCGCCGCGGACGTCTTCGCTCCCAGCGACACCATGCCCGGCGCCAAGCCGGACGAAGGGGACACGGTCACCATGGCCGAGCTGTACGTCCGCCAGGGGCTGCCGGACAAGGCGCGGGAGATTTACGCGCGGATGCTCGAGCGCAACCCGCAGAACCAGGAGCTCCGCGCGAAACTCGACGCACTCCCCAGGGAGAACGGGCGTGACCCAAAAGTGGCCAGGCTCGAACGATGGCTGGCGAAGGTGAAGAAGAGGGAGGAGGGGAGTGTCGTTTAGACATGTGTTGGAGGGCATTCGGGACCGCGTCGAAGGAACGCTGGCAGTCAGCCTGATCGGGCTCGACGGCATCGCCGTCGAGAGCATTAACGCGATCCGAGTTCCTCTGGATGTCATGGGAGCGGAGTTTGGCGGGTTCGTCCGCTCGATCCGGCTCTCGAACACGGACCTGAACACCGGGGACGTGTTGCAGTTTTCCGTGGTCACCGAGAAGATGATCATCTTTCTCTCCGCGATCACCCCGGAGTATTACGTTTTGCTGGTTTTGAAGCCGGACGGAAACTATGGACGGGCGCGGTTCGAGCTGGCGCGCGCGCGGCAGATGCTTCGCGACGAGCTGGCCTGAGGGACGATTTTGAACTTCAAAGAGATTCTGGAGCTGATCGACAAGGTCTCCGAGCTCGGGATTGCCGAGCTGGAAATCGAACAGGCCGGGACACGGATCCGCATCCAGGGGCAGACCCATCACGCGCCGGCGATCCATGCCTGGAGCGGCGACCTGCCGCGCGAAACGCCGTTCCCGCAACTGCCTTCCCCCACTCCCGCCACCCTGACGGCGAAGGCCGAAGGAGAGGAGGAGAGCGAGGCGGGGCTGCACATCATCACTTCGCCGATCGTCGGCACCTTCTACCGCTCGGCGAATCCCGAGTCCGATCCATTCGTCGCCGTCGGGGACCACATTGCGCCGGGAAAGGTCCTGTGCATCATCGAGGCGATGAAGCTGATGAACGAGATCGAGTCGGACATCGACGGCGAGATCGCCAAGGTCTATCCGCAGAACGGGCAGCCCGTGGAGTACGGGGAGAAGCTCTTCGCCGTGAGAACGTAGTGCGCCTTCAGCGCGTCGTCGGTTTCCAACCGAGAGCCGGCGGCAGACAACGGATGACCCGATGATTTCCAAAGTCCTCATCGCCAATCGCGGCGAGATCGCATTGCGCGTCATTCTGGCCTGCAAGGAGATGGGCCTGAAGACGGTGGCCGTCCATTCGGAGGCCGACCGCGACTCGCTGCACGTGCGTTACGCCGACGAAGATGTGTGCATCGGTCCCGCGCCGTCGCGCCAGAGCTACCTGAGCATCTCCTCGATCATCGCTGCGGCGGAGATCACCGGCGCCGATGCCATCCACCCCGGCTACGGGTTTCTCGCGGAGAACTCGCATTTCGCGGAGATCGCCGGCGAGTGCCAGCTCACGTTCATCGGCCCCTCGCCGGAGTCGATCCGCCTGATGGGCGACAAGGCGAAAGCGCGGGAGACGGCGAAGAAGGCGGGCGTTCCAATCCTTCCGGGGAGCGAGGGGCCGACAAGGACCCATGCCGAGGCGCTGGAAGTCTCGCGGAGCATCGGCTTCCCCGTGATCCTGAAGGCGGCGGCGGGCGGGGGCGGGCGCGGCATGCGCATCTGTGCGAACGAGGCGGACCTGGCCTCCGCGTTCGAAACGGCGCGCAGCGAGGCGGAACGCGCGTTCGGATCGGCCGACGTCTACGTCGAGAAATACCTGGAACGCCCGCGGCACATCGAGATTCAGGTCTTCGGCGATACGCAGGGACGGATCGTGGCCCTCGGGGAGCGCGAATGCTCCATCCAGCGCCGGCACCAGAAGCTGATCGAGGAATCGCCCTCGCCGGTGATCACGCAGGAACTCCGCAAGCAGATGGGAGAGGCGGCGGTGAAGCTCTGCGAATCGGTGCACTACATGAACGCCGGCACGATCGAGTTCCTCTTCCAGGACGGGCAGTTCTACTTCATGGAAATGAACACGCGAATCCAGGTCGAACACGCGGTCACCGAAGAGGTCACGGCCCTCGATCTGGTGAAGGAGCAGATCCGCGTCGCCTCGGGGCTGCCGCTTTCCGTCCCCCACGGCGACTTTCACCTCCGGGGTCACGCCATGGAGTTCCGGATCAACGCCGAGGACCCGGTGACCTTCGCCCCGAACCCGGGGAAGATCCGCGAATTCCACGTACCGGGCGGGCCGGGGGTACGGGTGGACACCGCAGCGTATCGCGATTATGTGATCCCGCCGCACTACGATTCTCTGATCGCCAAGCTGGTGGTGAGGGGAAAGAACCGCGAGGAGACACTGGCCCGCGGCCGGCGGGCCCTCGACCTCTTCATCATCGAAGGGGTCAAGACGTCGATTCCCCTGCACCGCGCCATCCTCGACGAACCGCGTTTCATTCGCGGCGACTTCTCCACGCGGTTCATGGAGGAATTCGAATGGTGATCTCGTCGATCTGATCCTCCGATCATGAAGATCTACCTCGTCGGCTTCATGGGTGCGGGCAAGACGACGGTCGGTCGCGCGCTGGCCGAGCGTCTCGACATCCCGTTCTTCGACCTCGACGAGCTGGTCGAGGCCGCGGAGAAGATGTCGATCAAAGAGCTGTTCGCCCTGCAGGGAGAGCCGTTCTTCCGCAAGCGCGAACGCGACATCCTGCGTGCCACGCGCTACCTCGAAGACGCGGTGATCGCCACCGGCGGCGGGACCTACACGTTCGAGGACAACATCCAGTTCATCGAAGCGGAAGGGCTCTCGGTCTACGTCTCCGCGCCCTATGCGCTGCTCCGCGGCCGGATCGGGGAGAAGGCCGCCGAACGCCCGATGTTCCGCGACGACGTCGCAGCGCACGATCTCTTCAACGAGCGGCTCCGCTTCTACCGCATGTGCGATGTGACGGTGGAGATCCGCGAGGAGGAGACGCCCGGCGAGATCGCGGAGCGCATCGTCCTCGAACTGCCAAAGACCTTTCTCGATTCGATGCGGCGCAAGCGGAGGACCTCGTGAGGGCCCTGGTGATCAGCGATTTGCACGCGAACGCCGATGCCCTGCGCGCCGTGTTCAGCCGCGTGCGCCGCAAGCGCCTCGATGCCGTCGTCTGCCTCGGCGACTTCGTCGGCTACAACGCGGAGCCGAATCAGGTGCTCGACGTCATGCGCGCCGTCAAGCAGCGCAAGCTCTACATTCGTGGCAATCACGACCGCGTGGTTGCCGGCCTCGAGGAGGGGACGGCGTTCAATCCCGCCGCCCACGAAGTGGCGCACTGGACGCGCGAGCACCTCAGCGCGCCGAACCGCCGCTTCCTCCAGTCGCTCCCCACCGGCCCGCTGCGCCATGACGGCGTTCTCCTCTGTCACGGTTCGCCCGACGACGAGGACGAATACGTCTTCCACGACTTGCAGGCCCTGCGCGTCTTCGAGCGCACCGATGCGCCGATCGTGCTCTACGGACACACGCATCTGCCGGTGATCTTCTCCATCGATGCCAATGGTTCGGTCGCCGGATGCGCCGTCCGCGACGACGCCTCGTTTCGCCTGGAGCGCGGCCGGCGGTATCTGATCAACCCCGGGTCGGTCGGACAACCGCGCGACCGCAATCCGCACGCGTCATTCGCCATCGTCGATTCCGGACGGATGACGGCGCAGTTTTTCCGCGTTTCGTATGACGTGGGGAAGACGCAGAGAGCGATCGTCCGCGCCGGACTTCCGGTGATGCTCGCGAACCGTTTGAAATTCGGGACGTAGCCGTTTTGTGACGTTGCTGTCCTGAATTGGAGAAATCGGCCGCGGTGCGGCGGCCCCTCGCGAGCCCAAGTGACTGAAAACAAAGCAGGAATGCTCTGCTGTTCCGTGGCACGTGGGCCGCACCGAGGATGCGCGTGTTTGCTGGGAGAACTCCGATGAGAAACGTAACGCTGCTGCTGCTCTCGATCGCCGCGGTCGCTCTGCCCCTCTCCGCCGCGGAAGGTCATGATCAGTCGTACTTCACGTATGACGACGGCGGAACGATCGTGCGTCAGGCGGAGGACGGCCATGAAATCGACGCCCGTGTGAACCTGCCGGTCTTCCCCGGTGACGAGGTCGTGACGCGGGAACGCGGGCGCTCCGAGATCCGGCTGGCCGACGGGAACATCATCGCCCTCGACAGTGCGACCGCCATCCGCTTCCGCTCGATCCTCAATGCCTACGATGCCGACGCGTCGCAGACGATCGTCGAGCTCCGCTACGGCCACATCGCCGTGCAGCGGACGGACTTCAACGACGAGGCGCTCCGCCTCGACACCCAGAACGCTAGCTACGAAGCTTCCGATCAGGCGATCTACGCGGTGGAGACCGACTCGCGCGGCGCCGATCATGTGATCGTCTTCGATGGTGAGATCGAAGTGCGCACCCCGGAGCGCACCACGATGCTCCGCCGCGGCGAAGCGGCGCGCGTCGACGATCAGGGAC
>DATFUW010000046.1:0-3111 GCA_035260605.1 Thermoanaerobaculia bacterium
ATGAACCGCGAAACGGCGATGATCCCTTCGGGGATCACCAGAATCATGGCCACGAAGATCGAGATGCTCCCCGGCGTGACCAGAAACTTCCTGTCGGCCGGCCGGAGGTATGCCCGACACCGCGGACACCGGAAGCGTATCAACGTCGCGTCCAGAAGAGATCTCGAGCGCGGATCTCCGTCATGCGGAGCGGGCAATGCATCGCACTTCGCCGTCGAATCGAGCTCGACTCTGCTGTTGGATCAAACCCGCGAACGCTGCAAACGGAGGCCTTCGCAAGCGGCGGGCCGCGTCAGTCCCCGCGCCGCCGCGCCCGTCGGCGGTGCGATTCGAAGGTCACGGCGATCGGGATGCCGCTCACGGCCGGAAGCCAGAATGAGATGAGGCGATAGGTGAGCACGACTACGACGGCGGCGCCGGCAGGAACGCCGAGACCGCTGTAGAGGGCGGCCATGGCCACTTCCACCACCGCGATGCCGCCGGGCAGAAAGCTGACGCGCCCAAGGAGCACCGGCACGCCGTAGCCGGCGATCACCAGGGCGATCGGCAGCCGCTGCCGCGCGGCGATGAAGACGAAGCGGAGGCAGAGCAGGTCGAACGTCAGAAACAGCAGCGAGTAGCAGGTCGGGCGCAGCCACGCGCCGCTGCGAATCGTCTTCCACGCCTCGGCCGCGTGATCGGCGATGTCCGTGAGCACCGACTCGTCGGCCGCCGGGCGGATGCGCTTGATCCAACGCGTCCCGCGCACCGCCAGCGCGTTCATCCAGTCGTCCCGCACCAGCAGGACGACGACCGCACCGACGACGAGCGCGAGCGCACCCATCACGATCCCCAGCGCGAGTTCGGTGGCGGGCGACAGCTCGTGCCGAACGACTAGTTCGAGCGCACCGGCGAGCGCGAAAAGCGCCAGGGCGAGTGCGTCGAACAACGACGGGAGCCACGAGGCGAGCATGGCGCTCTCCCGCGAGACCCCGCTGCCGCGGCACCAGCGGTAGATCGCCGCGCCGAATCCGAGCGACCCGGCGGCGACCAACGCCACCGACCCGGCGCCGAGCTCGATCGCCGCGGCGCGCGCGAGCCGCAGCCGGTCATCCCCCAGCTTGACGATCGCCTGCAGCAGCGCGCCGTTCGACACGTAGCTCAGGATCTCGGAGAGCAGCGCCACGGCGATGGCCCACGGCTCCAGCGTGTGGATCGTGGCGATCGAGGTCTCGACCGATGCCAGCCGCGGCAGCAGTACATGCACCAGCAGCCCCAGGATGACGAGAACGGGGAGGAACCGCAGCAGGCGGATGCGCGCCGGGCGCGGCTCGCGCCGGCGCGAAAGCAGCGCCGCCTCCTCGGGTGTCGCGGCTCGTCGGAGCAGAGGCATCGACCGTCTAGCGCGAAGCAACCGATGTGCCCGGCACTCCTTTGGCCGCTGTAGAATCGCGGCATGCTGAACCGTAGGGTGTTCGTCTTCTGTGCGGTTTTCTTCGCCGCCGTGATTGCCTCCGCTGCAACGAACGACCTTGCGGACGTGAAGAGTAAGATTGCCGCGCGGCACACTGAGGCCGTGCAGCGTCTGCAGGAGTGGATCGCTCTCCCCTCGATCGCCGCGGAAAACCGGAACTACCCGGCCGGCGCCGAGCACCTCGTGAGACTGCTGCGCGACGCGGGATTCCAGCACGCGGAGATCGTGCCCACCGACGGGAAGCCCGGCGTCTTCGCAACGCTCGATGCCGGCGCGCCGAAGAGCGTCGGCTTGTACTTCATGTACGACGTCAAGCAGTTCGATCCGTCCGAGTGGAGCTCGCCCCCGCTCGAAGCGCGGATCGTCGAAAAGCCGGGGATCGGCAAGGTGATCGTCGGCCGCGGAGCGGTCAATCAGAAGGGACCGGAATCGGCGTTTTTGGCCGCCCTGCACGCCATGCGCGCCGCGGGGAAAACGCTGCCGGTGAATCTCGTGCTGGTGGCCGAGGGAGAGGAAGAAATCGGATCGCCGCACATCGGACAGATCGTGCACCGGCCGGACATCGAAGCGGCGCTGCGGAAGACGGTCGGCGTCTTCATGCCGGCCGCATCGCAGGACCTCGACGGGATCGTCACCGTGAGCCTCGGCGCGAAGGGCGTGGCCGAGCTCGAGCTCGTCTCCAGCGGTGAGCGATGGGGACGCGGTCCGGCCAAGGACATCCACTCCTCGCTGAAGGCGATGGTCGACAGCCCGGCATGGCACCTGGTCAAGGCGCTCGACACGCTCGTTTCGGCGGACGGCAACACGATCACCATCGACGACTACCCACGCCCCCGGCCGCTCAGCGCGGAAGAGAAGGCCATGATCGAGGCGGCCTCAAAACGTCGCAGCGAAGCTCAGGCGAAAAAGTCGCTCGGCGTCCAGCGCTGGATCGACGATCTGCCGTGGGAAGAGGCCAATGAACGGCTCGAGTCGAAGCCGACGGTGAACATCGAGGGGCTGGTCGGCGGCTACACCGGCCCGGGCGGAAAGACGATCCTCCCGCACCGCGCGGTGGCCAAGCTCGACATGCGCCTGGTCCCGGACATGACGCTGGCCGGCGCGGTCGCCGCGCTGAAGGCGCATCTGGCGAAGCACGGGTTCGGCGACATCGAAGTCAACGTGACCGGCGGATACGATCCGACTGCCACTGCGGCGAGCTCGCCGCTCATTCAGGCGCAGATCGCCGTGCTGAAGCGCGCCGGGATCGATCCGCTCCTGTGGCCGCGGAACGCCGGCTCGTATCCCGGCTACGTCTTCACGGACCCGCCGCTCAGCCTGGCCTCCGGCCATTTCGGGCTGGGGCACGGCAGCGGCGCGCACGCCCCCGACGAGTACTACGTCATCGAGTCTTCGAACCCCGCCCTGCAGGGCTACGACGGCGCCACGATGTCGTTCGTCGAGTACCTCTACGAGCTGGCGAAGTAAGCGGCGCCTGCGCCCGCCCGGGCCTCGGGAGTGACGCACAACACAATTCTCGTGTGCGCTCCGACATAGCCCCACTTTTCCATTCAACCAAGAGTAGCGTGCAAGGAGAAACGTGATGAGCACAGCCACCCTGCTATTGAAAGGAAAGGAATACGAGCTGCCGGTGATCGAGGGGACGGAGAACGAGACGG
>DATFUW010000047.1:0-3205 GCA_035260605.1 Thermoanaerobaculia bacterium
CCTCGCTTTCGCCGGCGAAGATGACCGGATCGGCGCCCGCGTCGGCGAAGCGTTGCGTGTCGCCCCGGCGCTCTTCGTTCAGAGGGTGGTGCGTGTGTTTGATCGCCCCCACGGTGTGCCCTTCTGTTACGAATTGGCGAATCAGTGCCGTGATCAGGGTCGTTTTCCCCGTTCCGGAACGGCCGATGATTGCCGCGACGTGCATGGCGGGATTGACAATACCGCGACTGGCCGTTATCGGGATGACATGAAGCGTGCCTTCCGGACCATGCTCCTCCTGGCGGCGGTGGCCTCCGCCGCCTCCGCCGCCGACGAGCCGAAAGGGCTGACCATCACGCTCGATCCACTCGGCGACAGCGACGCGGGCGTGGTCGCGCGCGTCACCTATCACTTCGTCATCCCGGACGACGTGCCCGACGGCGTCCCCCTGGTCATCGTCGGGTCGATCACGCAGGGCCAGCAGGTGACGAAACGCTTCCGCTATCCGCTCTCGCCGAAGCAGCGCGACAAGCTCACCTCGATCCAGACCTTTCAACCGGGGGATGCGGAGATCGACGCCCGGCTGATGGTCCCGCTGCAGGAAGACGAGCCGGTGATCGTGGCCAAGGAAGTCACGCACTTCACCATCGCCCGGACGGGCAAGCCGTACGTGGCATCGGAGCTCGAGGGCGCCGAATCGATCATGGCGGAGGGAAGCGTTCCGGTGACCGCCGGTGCGGTGCACATCCTGACGCCGCGGCGCGACGTCGCGCCGAACCTCTTCATCGTCGACGTCGAGGCGAAGCCGCCGGTCAAACACGTGGAGTTCTGGGTCGACGGGAAGAAGGTCATGACCCGCAACCAGCCGCCGTATCACGCCGAGCTCGACCTGGGGCTTCTCCCGAAGCGGGTCGAAGTGCGGGCGGTCGGTTATGACGATCACAACCGCTACGTCGACGCCGATGCCTTCGTGGTCAACGAGCGCCAGACGCCGCTCGAGGTCAAGATCACCCGCACCGACACACCGGACAAGATCGCGCACATCCGTCTCAGCATCCAGAACCCGAAGTCGACGGACATCCGCAGCGTGAAGCTCTTCGCCGATCAGAAGCAATTTTGCGAATGGCCACAGCCGCCTTACGCCATCGACGTCCCCATCTCGCGCCTGGCGAACATCCGCTTCCTGCGCGCCTCGGTCGTCGATTCGACGAATTACGAAGCGTCGGACCTCCTGTTCCTCAATGGCGGACAGATCAACGAGCAGGTCGACGTGAACCTCATCGAGCTGCCGGTCGCCGTCACCGATGCCGCCGGCGCGCCCATCACCGGCATGACGCGCGGCGACTTCCACATCGCGGAGGATGGAAAGCCGCAGACGATCACGAATTTCGACGCCGCATCGAACCTGCCGATCGCCGTCGGACTGCTCGTCGACCACTCGGGCAGCATGAAGCCGCGGATGGCGGAGACGAAGAAAGCGGCCGCGGAGTTCCTCAGCCGCATCCTGCAGCCCCGCGACCGCGCGTTCGTCGCCGGCTTCGCATTCGACCCCGCCAAACTCGCGCCCTTCGTGAACGACCTCGGCGCGCTCGAAGAACAGATCGACTCCATCCCCGAGGCCAATGGCGGAACCTCGCTCTACGACGCGATCATCACCGGGCTTTATCGCTTCCGCAGCCTGCAGGGCCGCCGCGCGCTGGTCATCCTCACCGATGGCGAGGACACGACGTCGCGGATCTCGTACGACGAAATGCTGACGTACGCCCGCGAGGCGCGCGTACCGCTCTATTTCATCGGCATCGGCCTGGGCTTCGGCGATCTCGTCGGCGTGAACAAAATGAAGGCCCTGGCCGCGGAAACCGGGGGCGTGGCGTATCTCATCAGAGACGTGAAGAAGCTCGACGCGACGTACGCGGAGCTGGAGAAGGACCTCCGGTCGCAGTACCTCGTTGCGTACAGCAGCGAGAGCACGAAGGGTGACGAGAAGTACCGGACGGTGCAGGTCACGGTGGACCGTCCTGGTGCACACGTGCGCACGATTCGCGGATTTCTGCCCTAGATTGCCTGTCAGAGCGTCATGCGGCGATAGGTCGAGCTGATCAGCATCACGCGTTTGACGTAGTTCCGCGTCTCGGCGAAGGGCATGGACTCGAGAAACTCGTCCATCGGCTTCTTCGGTGCCGCGTGCCTCCACTTCGCCACGTTGCCGCGCCCAGCGTTGTAGGCCGCGATCGCCAGGGGGATCGATCCGTCGAACACGTCGACAAGCTGTCGGAAATAGAACGTCCCCAGACGGATGGCCACTTCGGGGTTCTCCACGTTGGCGGAGCTGTGCAGTTGCTGGGCGAGCTCCTTCGCCGTTGGGGACATCATCTGCATCAGCCCGGAGGCGCCGACGGCGGAGCGCGCCGTGGGAATGAAGGCGCTCTCCTGGTGGATGAGGGCCATCACCAGGAACGGATCGAGCCGGTTCTTCTGCGCGTACTGCACGATCACCCGTTGATAACGCATCGGGTAGTACATCGAGAGGAAGTATCTGGGGACGGAGTCCTGCTCGACCGTGGCCAGTTGGGGGAAGGCCCGGCGCAACGAGCGCGCCATCAGCTCCATGTCGCCGCTGCTGTGATAGAGATCGGCGAGCAGTGCGTCGGCGAACGTCTCGTTCGAGGGCTTGATGTTTTTCTGGATCTCCAGGCGCGCGTCGCGCTCGTCGTCGAGCGCGGTGAGCTCGTAGGCCAGGCGGAGCTCGTCCGGCATCCGCGCCTCGGCGATCTCGGGCCAGTCGGGGCCGCTGACCCGCAGGGGATTCGTGTCGGGATCGTGCGCGATGCGCACCCGCTGTTCGCTGAGAACGGCATAGAGGTCGTCGTACGGCGCGGTGCCCAATGCGCCGTAGATCGTCTCCGCCTCCTCCTTCTGTCCGAGGCGCTCGATCGACCGGGCGCGCCAGTAATCGGCCTGGCGCTTCACGTTGGGGTTGCGATAGGTCTCGCGGATGAAGCGCAAGAGATCGACGGCCTTGTGCAGATCGCCGGACGTGTAGGCATCCCAGCCCTCGTCCCAGAAATGCTGCAGGCCGGCTTCCTGGCTCGGGTCGAGCCGCGCGAGGTCGGTGACCAGCGCCCGCTCGTCATCGTCCTCCTGCTTCGACTCGGCGATGGAGATCAGCGCTTCGAGCACTTCGATGCGCACCGGATCGGCGATGGGCAGCGTGAGGAGGTCCTTC
>DATFUW010000048.1:0-2756 GCA_035260605.1 Thermoanaerobaculia bacterium
TGCAGCACGTCGCGCTCCTCGCCATCGACGACGATGGACTTCACGGTCGACGGCACGTCGACGAGGCGGTCGTACCCCACGAATTCGACCGGGCCGGTCTTCTCCGCGATCCGGGCGAACGTCGCCGCGTCGGTCGAGGTCTGGAACTTCGACGATGCCTTGGCCTTCGCGCGCGCCGAGGACATCATCAGCTCGAAGCCCTCCTGATCGAGCGCCACGCCCTCTTCCTCGGCGACTTCGGCGATGACCTCGAGCGGTGCGCCGAACGTGTCATAGAGACGGAAGATCTCCTCGCCGCTGATGGTGTGCTCGCCGCGCGAGCGGACCCCATCCATCACCTCGCCCACCCGGTCGTAGACCGACTCCAGCGTCCGGGTGAACTGCGCCTCTTCGGCCTGCAGCCACTGGTGCACGCGGTCGCGCGTGCCACGCAATTCGGGATAGGCATTGCCCATCGCCTCGATGACGCTCTCGTGCAGATCCTGCAAAAGGACGAACGTCGGCAGCTTGCGCCCGAAGCGCAGACCGCGACGGATGATGCGCCGCAGCACGAACCCGCGGCCGTCCTTCGAGGGCATGACGCCGTCGCTCATCAGGAAGACGGCGGCACGCGCGTGATCGCAGAGCACGCGTACGGCGGTGTCGCGCTCGTCATCCATGCGCCCGCCGTAGCGGTAGCCGCCGGCCCGCTCGATCGCCGCGATGATCGGCTTGAACAGATCGATGTCGTAATTCGTCTGCGCGTTCTGTAGCACCGAGGCCACGCGCTCCAGCCCCATGCCGGTATCGACCGACGGCGCAGGGAGCGGCGTCAGCGTCCCTGAGGCGTCGCGGTCGTACTGCATGAAGACGAGATTCCAGATCTCCATCGTGTCGTCGCCGGGACCGTTGACCAGCGCGGCGACGTTCTGCGAGAGATCGTCACCGCGGAAGTAGTGGATCTCCGAGCACGGACCGCACGGCCCGGTGTCGCCCATCGACCAGAAGTTGTCCTTCTTTCCGAATCGCAGCACGCGGCCGGGCGATGCGCCCGCTTTCACCCACAGCTTCGCCGCCTCGTCGTCGGCCGGAACTCCGTCGCCTCCCTCGAACACCGTGAACCAGAGGCGCTCGATGTCGAGCTTCCAGACGTTGACCACGAGATCCCAGGCGAAGCGGACGGCATCGGCCTTGAAATAGTCGCCGAACGAGAAGTTGCCGAGCATCTCGAAGAACGTGTGATGGCGTGCGGTGCGGCCGACGTTCTCCAGGTCGTTGTGCTTGCCGCCGGCGCGGACGCACTTCTGCGAAGTCGTGGCCCGCTTGTAGTCGCGCGGCTCGCGTCCGAGAAAGACGTCCTTGAACTGATTCATCCCGGCGTTGGTGAACAGCAGCGTCGGATCGCCCGCCGGGACGAGCGAGGAGCTCGGCACCTCGCGATGACCGTGCTTCACGAAGTAGTCGAGAAACTGGCGGCGGATCTGATCAGTGGTGAACAACCGTGATCTCCTTGACGATCTCGCGAACGAGCGCGGCATCGTAACCCTGCTTCAACAGATACGCCGTCAATTTGTTTCGCGCCATGCGCTCCTCGTAGCGACGCCGCAGGATCGGGAGCCGCCTGCCGGCCAGCGCCAGGGCGCGCGCGCGTTCCGCATCCGCGTCGCGGTTCCCGGCCAGCGCCAGTTCGATCGTCTCGTCATCGACCCCGGCGCGGATCAGCTCGCGCCGGATCCGCAACGGCCCAACGCGCTTGAGCAGCCGGGTCCGCGTATACGCCCCCGCGAAGCGGAGATCGTCGATCCAGTTTTCCTGCGTCAGCCGCTCGATCGCCGGCGCGATCTCGTCGCGCGAGAAACCTCTGGCGAGAAGCTTCCGCTTCAGTTCCGCGGCGCTGTTGAAGCGGACCTTGAGAATGCGCAGGGCGCTGAGGTAGCAGCGATCGAGGCCGTCCATCGCGAAGGAGGAACGAGGAGCGACGAACGATGAACGGAACGGCGGCCCGTTCCCCCGTTCATCGTTTGGAGTTCATCGTTCGGATTCAGACCGAGTTCGAGAAGTCGAACGGCGAGTCGTCCGAGAAGGGATCGGAGTCCGCACTGACCGAGAGCTTCGACTCCATCTCTTCCTTGGAGATGTCGGAGGTCGACTGAATGCCCTGCAGCTTGAGGCGGAACTCGTCGGGGTTCGAGGCGCGGCGCAGCGCTTCGTCGAGCGTGATCAGGCCGTTCTTGTACAGCGTGTACAGCGACTGATCGAACGTCTGCATGCCGTACTGCGACGTGCCCTGTGAGATCGCGTCCTTGATGAGCTTCGTCTTTTCCTTGTTCTCGATGCAGTCCCGGATGTAGGCCGTCGAGATCAGCACCTCGGCGGCGGGCACGCGGCCCAGCCCGTCGGCGCGCGGCAGCAGCCGCAGCGAGACGACCGCCTTGAGCACCGCCGCGAGCTGCAGCCGGATCTGCTTCTGCTGGTGCGGCGGGAAGACGGAGATGATTCGGTTGACCGTCTCGGTGGCGTCCATGGTGTGCAGCGTGGAGAAGACCAGGTGGCCGGTCTCGGCGGCAGTCAGCGCGGTCTCGATCGTCTCGAAATCGCGCATCTCGCCGACCAGAATGACGTCGGGATCCTGCCGCAGCGCGCTGCGCAGCGCCTGCGCGAACGATCGGGTGTCGACCGACACCTCGCGCTGGTTGACGATCGACTTGTTGTCGCGGTGCAGGAACTCGATCGGGTCCTCGACCGTCATCACGTGCGCGCAGCGCGTCTTGTTGATG
>DATFUW010000049.1:0-6025 GCA_035260605.1 Thermoanaerobaculia bacterium
CGATCACCCTCCCCGGGGCCAGCGCCTGCCCCAGCCATGACACCGGCCGCAGCGTCCCCGCGGGGTCCGAGACGAACCGCGCGTAATGACGCATGATGTAGTTGCTCGTGAACTCGTCGCCGTCCGGCGAGACGACCACCACCGGCCGCTGCAGATAGAAGGCCATCGAGCCGGTGAAGGCTTCGATGCCGATCACCTCTCCCCGGGGAAGCTGCGAGACCAGCGCCTTGGTCGAGCGCCGCTCGGCGATGGCGTTCATCACCGGGTTCGTCACCGCGGGAATGATCAGCGCCGGAAGCGACAACGCGGCGATAGCAATTTTCGGGCGGACCAGCGCGGCCGCGCCGCAGATCACCGCGGCGATGCCCAGGACCAGCGCGGCCGTGCGCGCCGGCCCGGCGAACTCCGCGCGCAGTCTGACGAACGGTGTGGCCGCCGCGAGCAGCAGCCCAAAAACCGCTAACGCCCATGCCGCCGCGCGCAGCCGAAGTTGCCGCGCCACCAGCAGCGCCACCGGCACCATCAGCGGGAGGATGTACTGCGGCCGCTTCGATTGCGACAACGAGAAGAAAACGAACGGCACCGCGAGCCAGAGCAGGAGATAACGGTCGATCCACTCCTTCGTGCGCCAGCGCAACGCGAACACCCACGGGAATGCGCCGCCGATGAGGTACGGGATGAAGTACCACGGCGGGCCGGTGCGTTTGAGCGCGCCGGTCGTCAGACGTTCCGCGGTCTCCGTCACCAGGACGTAGTGCAGAAAATCGGGAACGGCGCGCGAGATGGCCCACACCCAGGGCGCGACCACGAGGACGAACAGACCGAGGCCCGCCGCCGACCAGATCGCTCGCGCGCGCCGTCTCCAGATCGCGTACGTCAACGCGACCAGCAGCGGCAGGGCGATGGCCACCGGCCCCTTGGTAATCACGCCGAAGCCGATCGCCGCCCAGGCGATCACCGACCAGCGCTTTCGCTCTTCCTCGACCGCAAGGTAGAAGGCGATCGTCGCCAGGGTGATGAACAGCGACAGCGCGCTGTCGAAGATGACCGTGCGGGCGAAGGCGATCGCCAGCGGCATCGACAGGAACACGATCGCGCTCACCGCCGGATCCATCCCCACGCGCGCCGCGAACCACGCCAGCAGCAGCGCGGTGAGCACCGTGTAGAGCCACGCCGGAAACCGCGCCGCGAATTCCGTCGGCCCGAGCACCTCCATGGCCCCGGCCTCGGAGGCGAAATAGACGATCGGTTTGTCGAGATACGGCAGCGCGTCCAGCCGCGGCATCACGTAGTCATTCGTCGACGCCATCTCCCGTCCGACCTCGCCGTTGCGCCCCTCGTCGGCGTCGAGCAGCGGATACCCGCCCAGATGCACGCCGATCAGCAGCGCGGCGAGAACCGCCCAGGCGGCGAGCAGGGTGCGTTCCCGATCGGACACTGCCGGTCAGGATAAACTGCCCGGCGATGAAACGAATGCTGCTTCTGCTCCCGTGATCGATGCCCTCGGCCGGAAGTTCGACTTCCCGCAGCCGCCGCGGCGCGTCGTGTCGCTCGTTCCCTCGCTCACCGAGACGCTCTTCGCCCTCGGCGCCGGAGACGCGGTGGCTGGCATCACCGATTACTGCATCTTCCCCGAAGGGATCGACCGTCCGCGTGTGGGCGGAACGAAGAACCCGTCGATCGAGCGCATCCGGGCGCTGGCCCCCGATCTCGTCTACGTCAACCTCGAGGAGAACCTCGAGCGGCACGCCGATGCCATCGCCGAGTTTGCGCCGATCTTCGCGACCGAGCCGAAGAGCGTCGACGACGTCGTCTCGCTGATCGAGACCCTCGGCGCGATCCACCATCGTGCCGCGCGCGCGCGAACGCTGATCGACATGCTGAACGCCAGCCGCAGGCCGCGAGCGGCCTTCACCTTCGCCGTGCCGATCTGGAAGAGTCCGTGGATGTGGTGCGGCGGCGACACGTACGTCTCGGACCTCGTGGAAACCGCGGGCGGACGCAACGTCCTGCGCGAGGCGAAGCGCTATCCGACCATCGATCTCACCGCCGTGCTGGCCCTCGAGCCCGACGTCGTGTTCCTTCCCGACGAGCCCTATGCCTTCACGCCGGAAGACGCCGCGGGGATCGAGGCGCGCGTGATCGGGCCGTTCCCCGGCCACCTCCTCACGTGGCACGGCGTGCGCACGATCGAGGGGCTGCAATTCCTGGCGGGATGGGGGTCAGGTCTTTAATTTGGTATTTGCTACACCCTGTGGAAAATACCAAATTCAAGACCTGACCCCATCCCTCGCTACGGCGCCGCCAGGACCTCTTCGGCCCACGACCGGATCGTTTCGTCGACGGCATCGAGCTGCTTGTTGAAGAAGTGATCAGCGCCGGTGACGGTGACGCTTTCCGCGTTGCGCACCTGCTGCACGAGTTTGTCCAGCTTCGCGACGTCGCCGTATTCGTCGTCCGTGCCGTGCAGGAAGAGGATCGGCTTCTCGCAGGAGCGCAGATGCCCGAAGTCGTACTTGTTGACGGGCGTGCCGATCAGAAACAGCGCCGTCACTTCGGGCAGCTCGCAGGCCACACGGCTCGCCACCCACGCGCCGAACGAGAATCCGCCGACGATCAGTTTCAGGCCGGGGTGCTTCCGTTTCACCCACTCGATCGCGGTGAGCACGTCGTCCTGCTCCCCTTCCCCTGCCTCGTGCTTGCCGGCGCTGGCGCCGGTCCCGCGAAAGTTGAAGCGCAGCGTGGCCACGTTCGCGTTCTCCAGGCCGCGGGCGGCGCGAAACACGACCTTGTTGTGCAGCGTCCCGCCGCCGAGTGGATGCGGATGGCAGATCACGGCGACGCCTGCCGGGTCCTGCAGCTCGCGGTAGAGTGCCTCGAGCCGCCCCGCGCTGCCGTAGAGATCGACGTGGCGCAGCGGTTTCGCGTTCACGAAAGCCTCACCAGGATCCGGTCGCCGTCGATGCGCACGTCGTGCGTCACGATGCAGACCTCCGGGTTGCCGCCGCAGCGTCCCGTGTCGACCTCGAAACTCCAGAGGTGCCACGGACAAACGATCTCGTTGCCGATGATGTCCCCCTCGCCGAGCGGACCGCCGCGGTGCGGGCAGGTGTTGTCGCTGGCGAAGTACCCGTCGGCCGTGTGATAGAGGGCGATCCGGTGCTCACCCACGGCGCGGACGATCGCGCGTCCGGTGGGGAGGTCTTCGACTTTCGCCACTTCAATGAAATCCGTCATCTGGAAGGCGGCAGCCATGCTGCCGCTGTTGTGAGGATCATGCAAGAGCGGCGGCACGTCCCACCGAGCTCCGATCAGGCAACCCTTACCGGCCGCGGAATTCCGTCCCGCCCGACCACGGCGGCCTCGTCCCAACGGCCCGGAATGGCCGTGCCGCACGACGCGCATTTCCCGCCGTTCAGCCGGTAGGCAGTGACCCGAAATCCGCGGCGTGCGATCACCACGTCGTTGCATTGCGGGCAGTGCGTGCTCTCGAGATCGCCGAACGCGCCGGGGATGTTGCCCGGATAGATATAGCGCAGTCCGGCTCGTTTGCCGATCTCATAGGCGCGAAGCAGATGCTGCGGCCTCGTCGCTTCGTTGTGCATTCGGTAATCCTCGTGGTAGGCGGTGATGTGCCACGGGATGTCGATATCGACCGATGCCAGGAACTCGGCGATGTTCGTCATCTCCCGGTCCGAGTCGTTGAACCCGGGAATGACGAGCGTGACGATCTCCAGCCAGATCCCGCGCTGCTTGAGACCGCGGATCGTGTCGAGCACCGGCTGCAGCGTGCCGCCAAGGTCGCGGTAATGCGCGTCCGAGAAGCCCTTGAGGTCGACCTTGTACATCGTCAGGTACGGCGCGATGTAGTCGAGCACCCGCTCGGTCCCGTTCCCGTTCGAAACGTAGGAACAGACGAGGCCCGCCTTCTTCGCTTCCCGGAAGACCTCGACCGCCCACTCCGACGTGATCAGCGGCTCGTTGTACGTCGAAGTGATCACCTTCGCCCCGTGCTGCTTGGCCAGCTTCACCAGGTCCGCGGGTTCGATGTCCGTCGGCGGAGCTCCGGCCATCGGATCGCGGACGGCCTGCGAGGTCACCCAGTTCTGGCAGTAGCCACAGTGATAGTCGCAGCCGAGCATGCCGAATGACAACGCGAGCGCTCCGGGATAGGCGTGAAAGAACGGCTTCTTCTCGACCGGATCGACCTGCAGCGCCGCGACATATCCGCGCGGCACCTGCAGCACGCCGTTCTCGTTGAAACGCACCTTGCAGATACCGCTCAGACCGTCGAGGATCTTGCAGCGGTGCCCGCACGAGTGGCAGCGCACCGCATTGTTCTCCAGCCTGTCGACCAGCTCGGGCGCGGCCGCGGCGGTGCGCTTCGACAGGATCTCGCCGAGCGTGATCTGCGATTCAGTCAATTGAGGCACGAGATGGGAAACGCCGGCGCGCGTTTGCGTATTGCCACCGCCGTCCAGCAGCCGATCGCCAGAACCGCGCCGGCAACGGAATCGATCAGGTAGTGCCAGCCGGTGACCACCGAGCCGAGGAAGATGATGACGATGAATGCCAGGAAGAACGCGGCAGCCACGCGGGAAACCCGCCGCATCCAGAGATACGCCAGCACTTCGAAGCCAACGTGCAGACTGGGAAAGGCAGCGATGCCGTAGAAGATGTTGACCTGCTCGTGCCGCAGCACGTGCTGGTAGTTCGTCATCAGGATCCGCTGGAGCTGCTGCGTGTTCGCCAGCAGCGCGGAGAGCGGGATCCAGATTTGCGGAAACCGATATGCGGGGCCGAGGGAGGGGACGGCGACGTACAACCAGGCGCCCACGATCCACATCAGCGTGTTCGAGTTCATGAAGCCCAGACGCAGGCGGCGCCCGGGCGCGGAGAGAAAGATGATCGAGGCGATGTTGATGCTGGCCACGAAGACGTTGGCGTAGGTCCAGTCGAAGAAGCGCAGCAGCACGGCCGGGCGGGAGAAGAGGTCGAGAAAGAAGACGTTCGGCGAGTGGCCGAAGAACAGCGCCTGGTCGAAGTCCCAGAGCGCCTGGTCGGCGAGATGCGGGTGCAGCAGCGGCACGGAGAGCTTGATCCATCCGTACGTCTGCACGAACAGCGCGCTGAACACGATGATCCGCAGCGTGTCGGTCAGCCACTCCGTGGAACGGATCGCGCGAAGGTACTCCCCGCGCCGCCAGACCGCGCGGATCCCCACCCCGATGGCCGTCTGCACCACGAACGCCGGAAGCACCACGAACATCGACTGCCCGAAGGTTGCCAGCGGCGCCCGCGTGACTGGCCACAGCAGAAGCACGATCAACGCGAGATTCGCGAGCGTGAAGATCTCGAAGAAATAGGGACGCCGGGACATCTCGTGCAGTGTAATGAGGAACGATCAAGAATGAACGCATTCGGCATCGTTCGATAGACTTTCCCCATGATCGTCACCCGGAGGGCCGCGTTCCTCACCACCATCACCCTCTCCCGTCCCGAAAAGCTCAACGCCTTCGCGGGGACGATGCGCCAGGATCTGCTGGCGGCGCTGCGGGCGGCCGAGGAGGACGCGAACTGCCGAGTCGTGGTGGTCACCGGTGCGGGACGTGCGTTTTCGGCCGGAGGCGACCTGGCCGACATGGCGGAGCTGCAGCGGCGGCGTGACACCGAGGCCTTTCGAAAACTGCTCGACGCGGGCCGCGACGTCGTGATGCAGATCGCCGGCATGACGACCCCGGTGATCGCCGCGGTGAACGGGGTGGCGGCGGGGGCGGGATGCAACCTCGCGCTGGCCTGCGACTCCCGCATTGCCTCGCCGGAGGCGAAGTTCAGCGAGTCGTTCGTCCGCATGGCGCTGCATCCCGACTGGGGCGGCACGTGGCTCCTGCCGCGACTCGTGGGGTACGGCAGAGCGCTGGACATCCTCTGTACCGGACGGACGGTCGACGCGGCGGAGGCGCTGCGGATCGGTCTCGTGGACCGGATCGCCGACGATCTCGCGGCGGAGACGGAGGCGTTCGCA
>DATFUW010000050.1:0-6164 GCA_035260605.1 Thermoanaerobaculia bacterium
ACCACGCTTCTCCCGGCTGACCGAGCGCCACGACTGGGCATGACCACCGATGACTATCTCGGTCATGAATCCGTGATCGCGGCAGCGATCGAGCGGACGCACCGCACCGGTGAAGCCATGCAGTTGATGGCGGTGGTGCCGCGTTCGGGGCCGGCCGAGGACGTGGTGGTGACCTGCGCATCCCTCCCGCCGAACCTGGTCGTCGTCTCCTTCGACGTGAGCATCGAAAAAGAAACCGCCCAGACCGGGCGGCTGGCCGAGGAGATGCGCCTTCGCGCCGTGTTCGACAACAATCCTGTTCCCGGATTTCTGTGGCGGATCGTGGATGACGACTTCGAATGCACCGCATCGAATCCGGCGGCACTCGCGATCCACGAGGCCGCGAGAGAGCTCGTCGGACGCCGGGCCGCGCGCGTCTTCGAAGATCAGCCGGAGCTGTTGATCGCCATGCGCCGCGTCGTCCGAAGCGGCGGGACCGAATCTCTCATGGTCGAATCCCGGGCGTTCACTGTCCCCGCCCGGCCCGTGTCCGTGACAGTCGCCGACGTCAGGCCCGACCGTCTCCTCCTGTACGTCCAGGATGCCTCCATCGGGACGACTCGAGACACGGTGGAGAGATCGGAGCGCAACTACAGGAGTCTGCTCGAAGCCGCGCCGGTGGGGATCACCATCACCGATCTTCATGGACGAATTCGCCACGCGAATTCCACCATGGCCTCGATGCTGGGCTACACGACGGATGAATTGAATGGAATGTCAATCTCCGACCTGCTGTATCCGTCGGATCTCGCCCAGGACCCGCCACGGCTCGACCTGGTCCGAGCGCACGGCTCCCTCCGCCGCGAACGCGTCCTCCGCGCGAAAAATGGCCGCCCGGTCATTACGGAGATCTCCGCCGTCGCCATCGACGACGATCGCGTCCTCGGCACGGCGCGCGATCTCACCGAGCTGCGGAAGTCGGAGGAGCAGGCCGCCTTCCAGGCCAATCTGCTGGCCCACGTCCAGGACGCGGTCATCGCCACCGACCTCACCGGCCGCGTCGTCTACTGGAATCACAGGGCGGAGGAGCTCTATCAGTGGCGGAGCGAGGAAGCGACCGGACGCCTGCTCACCGAGCTCAATACGCCGCCGGAGTTCATCGACGCCGCCGAGCTGGCCAGGAACTCCGTCCTCGACACCGGGCACTGGGAAGGAGAATTCACCTGCACGCGCAAGGATGGCCAGCGCATTCCCATCTTTGCCTCCCTCTCGGCCACCTACGATTCCGCGGGAAAGCGTTCAGGCTTCGTGAGCGTTTCGTACGATCGCTCGGAGCTGATGAAGGCGGAAGCGGCGCGCGCCCAAAACGAGCTCCTCCTCGGCGCCATCCTCGAGAATCTGCCCGTCGGCGTCTGGATGATCGACAAGTCGGGCACCATCATCGGGTCCAACCCGGAGGCCAGGAAGATCTGGGGCGGGGCTCGATACGAGACTCTGCAGGAAACGAGCTACAAGGCCTGGTGGGCAGGGACGGGAAGGGCGGTCTCCACGACGGAACGGCCTTCCTATGTGACCTTGACCACGCAACAGCCCGTTCGCGACGTGGAGATGGAGATCGAAGGATTCGACGGCGCACACCGCTGGATCATCCTCTCGTCGGTCCCCGTGGTCAGCGCCAGCGGCGAGTTCCTCGGCGTGGTCGTCGTCGATCTCGATGTCACTGAAAAGCGCGTGGCGCAGGAGGCGATGCGCAGGAGCGAAGCCTCGTTCCGTTCTCTGATCGAAAACTCCTCCGACATAATCAGCATCCTGTCGCAAAGCGGCGTGATGCTCTACCAGAGTCCGTCGATCGAGCCGATCCTCGGATACCGGCCCGAGGAAGTCCTGGGCAAGAGCGCCTTCAGTTATCTCCGGCCCGAGGACATCGAACGCGCGGGCGCGCACATCACCCGTCAACTAAAAAACAAGACTCCCATGTTGATCGAGCTCGACTTCCTCCACCTCAACGGAACCTGGCGATCGCTCGAGGTGGTGACCAGCCGTGCGCGGTTCGGTCGCGACGTGCAGATCATCGCCAATGCCCGCGACGTCACCGAGCGCAACGCGATGGCCCGCTCGCTCGAGCAGGCCAAGCGGATCGGCGGGCTCGGACGCCTCGCCGCCACCATCGCTCACGAAATCAACAACATCCTGATGGCCATTCAGCCCTTCGCGGAAGTCGTCCGGCGCAAGGCGAACGGCCAGGCGGACCTCGAGCGCGCGGCCGCTCAGATCCTGCGTGCCGTACAGCGCGGCAGGACCGTCACCGGCGAGATCCTCCGATTCGCGCGGCCCGCGGAACCTCACCTGACGCCGATGAGCCTTCGCAACCTGCTCCACTCCCTCGAGCACGAATTCCGGGCGCTTCTGCCAGACTCGATCGTCCTCCATGTCGACCTCCCATCCGACGATCTCTCGATCCGCGTCGACCGCGACCAGATGGCCCAGGTGCTGACGAATCTTCTGCTCAACGCCCGCGACGCGAGCCCATCAGGCGGCGTCATCCGCATCGCCGCCAAGAACATCGACGACGCGACCGTCGGGATCGTAGTCTCCGACACCGGAGAGGGCATGCCGGCGGAACTTCTCGGTCAGATTTTCGAGCCGCTCTTCACCACCAAGCAGCGCGGAACAGGAATCGGTCTCAGCGTCGTCCATCAGATCGTGACCAGGCACGGCGGCAAGATCGACGTCGAAAGCTTGCCGGGGCGGGGATCGACGTTCACCATTGCCATCCCGCACGCCTCGATGTCCCCACCAGCGCGTCCCGGCTGAGCGCACCGCGTTCCTTGTACAAATCGATCAGTGATCGAGCAGACCAGCGGCCTGGAATGCCGGGATGATCGGGCAGGCCTGCGCGGCGCCGCGGATGGCCTGGAGCCTCTGCAGCTGATCGGGGGTGAGGATCGCTTCGAATGCGGAGGCGCTCTGCGCGTTCGTCGCCGCGATCTGCACCTGGATTGAATGAAGCGCCACCAGCGCAGTGCCGACGCTCAGCGGATCGGGGTTCGCGCCGGCGAGGGCGTGCTCGACGATCTGCTGCTGCGCCTGGGCCTGCTGCGCGAGCGGCTCGAGCGCGGTCTGGCGCGCGTGCAGAATGTCGCTCCAGGCCGTAATCTGATCGGACGAAAGCTCCAGAACGTGCGCCACGACTGCGGGCGGATCGGGCTGCTGCGCGACCGCCGGGACGACCAGAGCCAGTGCCAGGATCGATGCGGCAAAATTCTTCATGACTTCCTCCAGATCATTCGTCGCTCCGGGTGATGGTTCATATGACGTCATATGGATTTGCGCGCCGGGACACCAATCGACGACTGACGCCATGCAGAAGGAAGAGCTCGAGCGCGAAGTGGCGGGACTGCACGCCGCGAGCTTCGGGTGGGCCCTCTCCTGCTGCCGGCGCGATCGAACCGAAGCGGAGGAAGTCCTGCAGGACGTCTACGTGAAGATTCTCGAAGGCAAGGCGCGATTCGACGGGCGCTCGTCGCTCAAGACCTGGCTCTTCGCCGTGATCCGGCGGACCGCCGCGGCACGCGGGCGCCGGCGCATGCTGCACGACCTGCTGCTGGCGAAGTGGGCACGGCAGCAGGAGCCGCCCGTCATCGATCCGCCGGAACATTCCGACGTCGCCGCGATTCTCCTCGACGCGCTGCAGAAGCTGGCCATGCGCCAGCGCCAGGTCCTGGAGCTCGTCTTCTACCACGACCTGACGATCGAGCAGGCGTCTGCCGCGCTGAACATGTCCATCGGTTCGGCGCGCGTGCACTACCAGCGCGGCAAGAAGCAGTTGCTGGCGCGACTCGACGGGAGAATCGACCGATGAACGACGAGCGTCTGCGCGACGCGTTCGCGGAGCTGCGGCGAATGGAGACCGAGCGCGTCCCCCCGCTGCGCTGGCCCGCACCACGCCGGCGCGCCCTGCCGCGCTTCGCCGTCGCGGGCATCGTTCTGCTGCTCGGGACGCTCACCGCCGTGCCGCTGCTTCGGCATCGCACGCCGCCGACGCAATCGATCACCACCTGGCGCGCGCCGACCGACTTCCTGCTGGAAACACCCGGCCGCGAGCTCCTGAAAGGAACGGCACCATGAAATCGATGCTCAGCCTCTTCATCGCCCTCCTCGCCGTGGCGGCATCCGCGCAGCAGCCTCCGCCCGGCGACGACCCCATCGCGCGCCAACTCTTCCCCCCCGAGCTGATCATGTCCCAGTCGCGCAACATCCAATTGAACGATCAGCAGCGGAACGCGATCAAGGCCGAAGTGCAGCGCGCGCAGTCGAAGTTCATCGACCTGCAATGGGATCTCAAGGAGGCCGGCGAGACGATGGCCCAGATGCTCGAGCAGACGCCGATCGACGAGGCCCGTGTGCTCCAGCAGGCCGACAAGGTCATGGCCCTGGAACACGACATCAAGAAGATTCAGCTCACGCTGTTGATCCGGATCAAGAACACATTGACCCCCGAGCAGATCGCGAAGCTACGGCAGTTGCGGAACTGACCTGCGGTTGGCGGGATGGGGTCAGGTCTTGAATTTGGTATTTGCTACACCCTGTGGAAAATACCAAATCCAAGACCTGACCCCATCCCTCCTCGCCCTACCCGCGGTTCAGCGTGAACGCGCTGCTGACCAGCGCGACGTGCGAGAACGCCTGCGGGAAATTGCCGACCATCCGCCCCAGCGACGGCTCGTACTCCTCGGCCAGCAGCCCTACGTCGTTGGCCACGGCGAGCACACCTTCGAAGATCTTGCGCGCCTCCTCGGTCCTTCCCATCATGTGAAGGTTGTCGGCCAGCCAGAAAGTGCAGGGAAGGAATGCCCCTTCGCGGCCGTGCAGCCCGTCGTCGGTCTGCTCGGTCGAGTAGCGGTAGACGAAGCCGTCGGACATCAGATTTTTCTGGATGGCCTCGACCGTGCCGACGATCCGCGGATCGTTCGCCGGAAGGAATCCCACCTGCGAGAGCATCAATAGACTGGCATCGAGGGCCTTCGATTCGTACGCCTGCACGAACGTGCCGCGCTGACGGTCGAAGCCACGCTCGCAGACCTCGTCGTGGATCGCTTTCGCGGTGGACCGCCACGGCTCGATCGGGCCTTCCAGCCCGAACTTCTCCGCGGTCCGCACGGCGCTGTGCAGCGCCAGCCAGGCCATGACCTTGGAGTGCGTGAAATGCTGGCGCGGGCCGCGCACTTCCCAGATCCCGTTGTCCGGCTCGTGCCAGTGCGCGGCGATGAAGTCCGCCAGGAGCGATTCCATCTGCCAGGAACGCGCCGGCGTCAGTCCCGCGACGCGCGCCATGTAGAACGTGCCCAGGAGCTCGCCGAAGACGTCCATCTGAAATTGCGAGTGCGCCGCGTTGCCGATGCGCACGGGGCGCGACTGCTCATATCCGGCGAGCCACGGGATCTCGATCTCGGTCAGACGCCGTTCGCCGCGCAGGCCGTACATGATGTTGACCTGGTCGGGAGTGCCGGCCACGGCGCGGAGCAGCCACTCCTGCCAGCGCCGCGCTTCGTCGCGGTATCCGGCGAGCAGCAGCGCGTAGAGGGTGAGCGTCGCGTCGCGGATCCAGCAGTAGCGATAGTCCCAGTTTCGTTCGCCGCCGAGGGTTTCCGGCAGCGAGGTGGTCGGGGCGGCGACCAGCCCGCCGGTGCGTTCGTACGTCAGCGCCTTGAGCGTGATCAGCGAACGATGCACGGCCTCGCGGTACGGGCCGTCGTAGGGGCAGCGTCCGATCCACTCGCGCCAGATCGCGGCGGTGCGATCGAGCACCTGCTCGGGCTCTTCCACGGCCCGAGGCGTGTCGGAATGCGAGGGCGTCCAGGTCAGGACGAACGGCACCGTCTCTCCCTCGTAGATCGAGAAGTTCGCGTAGGTCTTGAGGTTCTCGCCGAGGAGATAGACGGTGGTGCTGAGGCGCAGCGTGTCGGGGCCGGCGATCGCTTTCATGCCGCCCCAGGCGTCGCTCGTGACCCACGGCACGATCGATCCGTAATCGAAACGCACGACGAGCTCCATGATCATCGGCACGCGCCCGCCGGTTCCGCGCACCGAGCGGATCAGCGTCGGCACCTCGGCGCCGGGGATCATGGCGTCGGTCACCTTGACGCTTCCACCCTCGCACTCGTAGTCGGTCTCCAGCACCAGCG
>DATFUW010000051.1:0-7883 GCA_035260605.1 Thermoanaerobaculia bacterium
CGCGAGGTCGCCCTGCCATGGCTCGTGATACGACGTGCCGGTTCCGCCGAGGTAAAGATTCGGCAGCGCCTCTTCCCACGCCGCCGCGACCTTCTGCAGCACCATTTTGCCGTTCACCCATCCTGAGAAATCGCTCTTCGCGAACTGGTCGGCGGTCATGTACGCCTCGTTCGCCTTCAGCGCGAAATACCCCGTGACCCCGTTTCCGGTGAAGACCGTGTAGTTCTTGTCGCCGCCGCGATCATCGAGTCCGGCTGCGCGATCGTAGCCACCATCATCGTCGCCGTAGAGCTTTCGATAGGGCGAATTCTCCGCTGTCTTGCTGTTGAAGACGGCGAAGATCGTCGCCTCCGGCATGCGTGCGGGGCTGATGTCGACGTTGGTCACCAGCATGTTCTGATCGCCGTCGAAGCGCACGACCGCATGGCCGTTGAGGGCGTTGGGTACGACTGACGGCTCCAGCTCCGGCCTGTCCGCGGTCGCAGTCACGCCCGCGACGGCCGGATTGGCCCACGAAGAGAGTTTCCCATCGGCCGCCGCCTTCGCGTCATCGGCTGCCAGCCACAAAGCGACGCCATTCGCCGGGATCGGGGCACCGTTCGCCAGAGTCACGGACGGCGATGGTGCCGGAGGCGGTGCCTGGGTCGCTGTCGCGTGCGTCTCGGTCACGGGAGGCGGCGGAGCGGCCTCCTTTTTCTTGCAGGCAGTGAGAGCAACGAGACATAGCGAAAGGGCGAGCAGCTTCTTGTGCATCAGACAATGGTATCCGGAATGTGCATCTCGCGTCCCGCCCTCGCGGCGCCGGGTCATGGCGCCGATCCACCCGGTACGCCGAGACGGAGTCGTCGCGCGCAAATCCGTGCAGCACCGCGGAGCAATGCGGCAAGTCGGCCCACCGCGGATTCACGAGAAAGCGGAAGACCGGATGGAGCCATCGTAAACGCCCCGACTCACATCAGGACTCGGCGGAAGTAATCGATCGTGCGCTGGAGGCCTTCCTCCAGCGGGACGCGCGGTTCCCAGCCGAGGAGCGCCCGCGCCTTGGAGATGTCGGGGCGGCGGATCTTCGGATCGTCTTCCGGCAGCGGCTTGAAAACGATCGCCGCCTTCGTTCCCGTCAGGCGTTTGATCTCCTCGGCGAACTGCAGGACCGTCATCTCGTTCGGATTTCCAATGTTCGTCGGCAGGACCTCGTCGGACATCAGCAGGCGGTAGATGCCGTCCACCAGATCGGAGACGTAGCAGAATGACCGCGTCTGCGAGCCGTCGCCGAAGACGGTCAGCGGCTCGTCGCGCAGGGCCTGGGAGATGAAGGCCGGGACGACACGCCCGTCGTTGACCCGCATCCGTTCGCCATACGTGTTGAAGATGCGCACGATCCGCGTCTGCACGCCGTGGAAACGGTGGTAGGCCATGGTCATCGCCTCGGCGAACCGCTTGGCCTCGTCGTAGACCCCGCGGGGGCCGACCGGATTCACGTTTCCCCAGTAGTCTTCCTTCTGCGGATGAATGAGCGGATCCCCGTACACCTCGGAGGTCGACGCCAGGAGATAGCGCGCCCCCTTGTCCTTGGCCAGACCGAGGGTCTTGTGCGTACCGAGCGAACCGACCTTCAGTGTCTGGATCGGCTTCTCGAGGTAGTCGATCGGGCTGGCGGGCGAGGCAAAGTGCAGCACGTAGTCCAGAGGCCCGTCGACGTAGATGTAGTTGGTGACGTCGTACTTGACGAACTGAAAACCATCCTGGCCGATGAGGTGCTGGACGTTCGCCGGGTTGCCGGTGATCAGGTTGTCCATGCAGATCACCTCGTGGCCGCGGGCGAGGAAGAGCTCGCAAAGATGCGACCCGAGGAAGCCCGCACCGCCGGTGATCAGGGCGCGGGCCATCAGATCCTCGCGCGGCCGACCGAGACGTAGCCGAAACCTTCGCTCTTCATCCGCTGCGGATCATAGACGTTGCGAAGATCGACGATCAGCGGATGGCGGAGCAGCTGCCGGATCCGCTCCAGCTTCAGGGCCCGGAACTCGTTCCACTCGGTGGCGATCACCAGCGCATCCGCTCCCTCCGCGGTCTCGTAGGCATCGTGGCAGAAGACGACGTCGCGGAAGATCTTCCCGGCGTTCTCCATGGCCTGCGGATCGTAGGCCCGGACGGTTGCGCCGCCCTTCTGCAGCCCCTCGATCAGGGGGATGGTCGGCGAGTCGCGCATGTCGTCGGTCTCGGGCTTGAACGCCAGTCCGAGGATGGCCACCGTCTTTCCTTTCACGTCACCGTGGAAGGCGTCGATCACCTTTTCCAGCATGCGCTGCTTGATGCTGGCGTTGACGCGGAGCACCGCCTCGACGATCTCGAACTCGTAGCCGTAGCGGCGGGCGATGTCCGCGACCGCCGAGGTGTCCTTCGGGAAGCAGGAGCCGCCGAAGCCCGGGCCGGCCTGCAGGAATTTCGATCCGATGCGCGAGTCGAGCCCGATGCCGCGCGCCACGTCCTGCACGTCGCCGCCCAGCAGCTCGCACAGCACGGCGATCTCGTTGATGAAGGAGATCTTCGTCGCCAGGAATCCGTTCGAGGCGTACTTGATCAGCTCCGCCGATTCGACGTTCGTCACCACGAACGGGATCTCCAGCGAGTGCAGCGGCGCGTAGATCTCGCGCATCAGCTCGATCGACTCCTGGTCCGCCGCGCCGATCACCACCCGGTCGGGCTTCATGAAGTCCTCGATGGCTGATCCCTCGCGCAGAAACTCGGGGTTCGAGGCCACCGATCCGTGCGCGCCGTTCCCGGCCTCGTTGAGGATCTTCTCGATCATTCGCCCCGTGCCGATGGGCACCGTCGACTTCGTGACCACCAGCTTCGGCCCGTTCATGAAACGGGCGATCGTGCGGGCGACCTCTTCGACGTAGCGCAGATCGGCCGAGCCGTCCGGTTTCGGCGGCGTGCCGACGGCGATGAAGATCGCCCGGCTGGAGCGGATCGCCGCGGGAAGGTCGGTGCTGAAACGGAGCCGCCCTTCGCTCGCGTTCCGCTTCACGATCTTGTCGAGGCCCGGCTCGTAGATCGGGATCTTCCCGTCGTTCAGCGTCTGAATCTTCTTCTCGTCGATGTCGACGCACACGACGTCGTTGCCGAAGTCGGCAAGGCAGGCTCCCGTAACGAGACCAACGTAGCCCGTGCCGATGACTGCGATATCCACTCAGCCTCCGGAGGCAGCGAAATGCGCGCGGATCGTACCATGGGCGCTTCAGCCCGCCTCCGCATCACGCCCGGTCGCGCGGCCGAGAGATGTCGAACGATTCGCGGTTCGGCCCGGCTACTTCGGCGGAGGGGCGGTGGTGGTGACGCGAGATCCATCTTTGGCGACGTTCGCCGCGGGGTGGGTCGCCGTCTCGACGCGTTTCTCGATCCCCTTCTGCTGCCGGTTTCTGATCAGCCAGCGGAGGAGCTTCGATTCATTGATCCCGATGAGGATGTCGTTGATCGACTCGTAGACCGAGGGGTCGTTGATCAACTTGCCGGCGGTCCCCTCGCCGGTGTTCAGCTTGCTCACCGTTTCGTTGAGCTGGCGCACGAGGGAGTTCAATTCGGCGAGCGTCTGATCGCCGTACTCCTTGTCGTTGAGCAGGCGCGGGACGATGCCCTGACCGTTCTGCATGGCCGCGGTGAATGCCGCGAGATTGGCGGACGTCGTCCGCAGATTGTCGACCAGCTCGAACAGCTTCTTCTTTCCTTCGGGATCGTTGAGGAGTGCGGGGACCGCGCCCTGTCCGTTCTCGAAGCTCTTCTGTAGTGAGGCGGTGACGACCTTGAGCGATGAGGCGGCCTGGGCGAGCGATCCCGTCAGCTGGTCGGCGTACTTGTCGTCGTAGATGACCTTGCCCAGCAGACCGCGGCCGCTCTCGATGTGGTTCAGCACGGCGTTCGTCTTGTTGAGCGTGGAGAGCAGCGTGTCGGTGATCCGCTGCTTCGTCTCGGGCGAGCTCGTCAGTTCTCCGAGCAGTCCTTCGCCGCGGTCGACGCGGGCCAGGATGTTCTTCATGGAGTAGGAGATCTGCACAAGGTTGTCGACCAGGTCCTCGCCGGAGGAGATGATCTGGTCGACATTGGTCTGCCGTGCCGCGGGGATCACCGAGCCGGGCTCGAGCGGCTGGAAACGCGGGCTTCCGGGGGTGATCTCGACATAGCTGTCGCCTGCCAGCAGTCCGAGCTTCTTCAGCTTGGCGCGCGAGTCTCCCCGGATGCGGTCCTCGAACTTGCGGTCGATCACCAGGGTGATGTCGACGTCCTTCTGCTTGGGATCGCGCGGCAGGAAGATGTCGCGCACCGTTCCCACGGTCACGCCGGACATCTTCACGGGATTCCCCTCGGCCAGTCCGGCGGCGTTGTCGAGCCGCACCTTGTACTCGTTCTTGCGGGCGAAGATCTTCTGTTCCGATCCGATGAAGAAGAGAAAGACCATCAGCACCACGGCGGCGCCGGTGACCAGCGCTCCCACTCGAATGCTGCGTTGCCTTGGTGACGTGGCCATGATCAGTCCGAAACGGCCTCCCCTGGTCGCTTCATTTCCGGCTGCGCGGCGGTGACCGCGCTGGCCTTGAGGAAGGCGCGCAGATCGGAGTCGTCCGAGACTCGCGCCTGGTCCATGGTGCCGATCCACTCGAACGTGCCGTGATTGAGGAATGCGATGCGGTCGCCGACCGAGAACGCCGAATGAATGTCGTGCGTGACGACCACCGACGTGACGTTCAGCTTCGACTGCAGGTCGATGATGAGCTCGTTGATCACCTGCCCGGTGATCGGATCGAGCCCGGTGGTCGGCTCGTCGTAGAGGATCATCTTGGGATCGAGGACGATGGCCCGCGCGAGACCGACGCGCTTGCGCATCCCGCCCGAGAGACTGACGGGCATCAGTTGCTCGGCGTGGTGGAGGTTCACCAGCTCCAGTTTCTCGCGCACGGCGCGCGCGATCTCCTCCTCCGACATCTCGGTGTGCTCGCGCAGCGGGAAGGCGATGTTCTCGAAGACGCTCATGGAATCGAAGAGCGCCGCGCTCTGAAAAAGCATCCCGAACTTCTTGCGCACGCGATACAGCTCCTGCTCCGGAAGATCGGTGATGTCCTCTTCCTCGACGATGATGCGTCCGGAGTCGGGCGCCTCCAGCCCCAGCATGTGCCGGAGCGTGACCGACTTTCCCGATCCGGAACCGCCCAGGATGACCAGGACCTCGCCGCGGTAGACCGTCAGGTTCGCGTCTCGCAGCACCTGCTTCGGCCCGTACGCCTTGGCGACGTTCTGGAACTCGACGAACGGCTCGCGCGTGGTGCGCCGGCGGTCGGTTCCGCGCGGCTCGGCGCGGCGGTCTGCAATCGGAAGGTCGGTCATCAGAATGCCAGCAGGAACAGCTTCGTCAGAAAGAAATCGAGGATCAGCACGGTGATGGCCCCCATGACCACGGTGACGGTGGTGGCGCGTCCGACGCCGTCGGCGCCGCCGCTGGTGCGCAGGCCGTTGTAGCAGGCGATCAGTCCGACGGCGAATCCGAAAAAAAACGTCTTTCCCAGCCCGGAGGCGAGGTCGTTGTAGTGCACCGTCTCCACGACGCTGCGCATGTAGAAGTTGCCCGGAAGGTGAAGGTTGGCCACGGCGATCAGCCATCCGCCGAGGATTCCGATGAAGATCGAAACCACGGTCATCACCGGGAACATGATCGTGGTGGCCAGCACCTTGGGGACCACGAGCTTGCGAACCGGGCTGGTGGCCATGGCGCGGAGGGCGTCGATCTGTTCGGTGACCTTCATCGTGCCGATCTCGGCCGCGATCCCCGCTCCCACCCGCCCGCCGACCATCAGCGACATGAGCACGGGCCCCAGCTCGCGCACCAGCGAGAGTGACACCACCTTGCCGATGAACATCTTCACGCCGAATGCTTCGAGTGAGTAGGCGGTCTGCAGCGCCAGCACCATGCCGATGAAGAGCGAGGTGATGACGACGATCGACAGCGATCGTACGCCGACCTGTTCGAACTGGGCGATCACCAGCCGCGATTCGATGGGACCGCGCACCGCTTCGCGCACCGTCTGCACCGCGAGATCGCTGATCCCTCCGACGTAGAAAAGCGCGCGCTCGGTCCGCTCCCCCGTCCGCTGCAGGAAGCTCCGGAACGGCGAGGTCGGCGCGGCGAGATTCGAGGTGATCGAGCTCACGTCAGTTCCCGCCTCCGAAAATGATCCGCAGCAGGCGCTTGATTCCCCGCTCGCGGTTCTTCTGCTGGGCGTTCTGCTGACCGTTCTGTGGACCCGCCGGCGGCACCGGCTGGTCGGGCATCAGCGGCTGGTTCTCACCGCTCCACCAGGGAGTCGTCTCTCCGCTGCCGGCATGCAGGGGACAAAGCGCCGTCGGCTCCGTTCCTTCGACGAAGATCTCGCTGCGCGTCTGCGGACAGTACGGCGTGGCCAGCATCCCCGACTCCGGATCGATCGTCCGCGAGACCACGTCGTCCGGGCGCTTCCAGTCGCCGTCCGGCAGAAGGCCGATGATGCGGTTCATGTGGTCGGTCCAGATGGGGAGGCATGCCTCGGCGCCGGCGAGATGCGTGCTGCGGCCGTCGTCGAAGCCCACCCAGACCAGCGTCAGGATGCGGGGCGAATACCCGATGAACCAGGCGTCGCGGTAGTTGCTGGTGGTCCCGGTCTTGCCGGCGAACGGCTCATCGAAGCCGTACGACCTGGCGCGCGATCCCGTGCCGTAGTCGAAGACGTCCTTCAGAATGTCGTTCATCACGTAACAGACGCTCGCCGGGGCGACGCGCTTCATCTTCACTTCGCGGCTCTCGAGCAATTTCCCTTCCCGCGTGGCAACGGCCAGGATGGAGATCGGTTCGGCCTTCACACCGAGGTTGGCAAACGCGGAGTAGGCGTAGGCGATCTCCAGCGGAGTGACCTCGAACGAGCCGAGCGATATGGACGGGTACGGTTCGAGGCGGCTCTCGATCCCGATGGCCGACGCTTCCTTGATCACGTTCGGCACGCCGGCGTCAATCGCCGCACGGACTGCGGGGATGTTGTACGAATGCGCCAGCGCCTCGCGCAGCGACACGCGTCCGTGGTAACGGAGGTCGTAGTTCTGCGGCTGCCAGACGGAGTTCCCGGTGCGCACCGTGATCGGGGAATCGTCGAGGATCGTCGCCGGGGTGAAGGCCTCGGCCCCGCGAGCCGGATCCATCGCTGTGATGTAGACAAACGGCTTGAACAGCGAACCCGGCTGGCGGCGCGCCTGGATCGCGCGGTTGAACTGCGTCTTCGAGTAGCTGCGTCCGCCGACCAGCGCTTTGACGTATCCCGTCCCCGGCTGGATCGTCAGCACGACCCCTTCGAGCGGCTCCTTGATCTTGCGCAACGCGGCGTAGCGCCGGTTCAACCCCGCAACCCCGTCGTTGAGCGCCTCTTCCGCCGAGTGCTGCATGATCGTGTCGAGCGTGGTGAAGATGCGTAGCCCTTCAGTCTTCAACTGCGTTTCGGGATAGGTTTCCTTCAGCTGCTTCAGCACCAGATCGACGAAGAAGGGGGCGCTGCGCGAAGTCTTCGGAAAGCGTGCCGTGGTGAGCGGCGTGGCCACGGCGGACGCGTACTCCTTCTGCGAGATCTTCTGTTGATCCAGCATGAGCCCGAGCACCAGGTTGCGGCGAGCCTTCGCTCGATCGGGATGGCTGAGCGGCGACAGGAGGTTCGGCGAGCGGATCATCCCCGCGAGCGTCGCCGCCTCGGGGAGCGTCAACGCGCCGACGTGACGTCCGAAATAGAGCTGCGAGGCTTCTTCCACACCGATGATCTGCACCGAGCCGTTCTGGCCGAGGTAGATCTCGTTCAGATAGGCCTCGAGAATCTCGT
>DATFUW010000052.1:0-5906 GCA_035260605.1 Thermoanaerobaculia bacterium
GCGGAGGTCGGCCTCGTCCGCGGCGATGCGGTAGCCCCGTTCTCCGAACGCGTCTGCAAAAGGCCTGGTGTTGACCCACAACAGGTTGGCATCGTCGAACCCGGAGGGGCGAAGCATCAGTGCGCGCTGCGCGAGGATCATGTTGATGGCGTTGACCACCACGGCGAGCGTGATGGCGATCTGCAGGACGATGAGTCCGAATCGCACCTTGTTGCGGATGAGGGCACGGGCAATCGGTCCGAATTCCATTTGCTGGCCTCCGTCAGATCTTGAGTTGCACCGCGGGTTGCGTGTTGCAGATGCGCCACGCCGGGTAGAGTCCGGCGACGAAGCCGGCGACGAGCGAGAGGAACACCGCCGAGGCGATCATCTCCAGATCGAGCGAAATCACCGTCGTGTCGGTGATCAGTTTTCCGATGAAGCGGACGATGCCCGACGACAGGATCATGCCGATCGCCCCGCCGGCGATCCCCACCAGCTCGCATTCCAGGATGTGCTGCAGGAAGACGTCGGCGCGCGATGCGCCGAGCGCACGGCGGACGGACACTTCGGGGACGCGCGCCAGGAACTTGCCGAGGACCAGCCCGGTGAGGTTCAGCGAACAGATGACCAGGAAGAGGATGGAGATCACGGCCATGGCTGTGACGCTCGGCCGCATCACGTTCATGTCCGTCAGCAGTTCGCGCAGCGACAGCACGGGATCGTTCACCGGCCGCGGAAAGCGGCCCAAAGCCTTCTGCTGGCGCACGTAGTCATCGATGAAGCGCTGATAGGCAGCCCGGTCCGCGGGCGAACGGAGCTCGGCCCAGAGCTGGACGTAGTCCAACTCCGAGCGCAGGGCCGCCGCGAAGTCCTGTCCGAACGGAGGCGCCCACCGCGGAACGTCCGTCTCCCCGCTCGGACGCGCCTCCATCCGTGTCCCGACTGCAAACGGCAGATAGATGCCCTCCGGTGCAGCCGACCAGTTGTTGATCAGATCGTAGACGCGGATGAACGGACGCCACGGCGCAAGGACTCCGACGACCGTGAAGCTGCGATCCTTGATGCGCACGGTCTTGCCGACGCTGTTTCCACCGCCGAATAGTTTTTGGTTCGTGGCATCGTCGATGACCGCGACCTGCTCGCCGGCCGCGTCCGCGCGGCGGTCCCACGGGTGGCCGTACCGGAATGGCACATCGAACATCAGAAAGAAATCCGATTGCGTGAAGCGGATCCGGTCCGTGTACGGCCTGCTGACGGAGCGGTCGGGGAAGACCACGAGACCGGAGATGTAGGACAGGAACTGGTGGACCGGAATCGTCGACCGCACGAGTGCGGACGCATCCTTGTACGTGATCTGTGGAGGAACGTCGTAGGCGTTTCCGCCACCCGCACTCTTTGGATACGCCTGGTCCTTGTCCCAGTTGTCGAGGCGCACATAGACGATCCGGGCGCTCTTGCCGGGAAGGGGATCGCGGGTGAACATGTGACGGATGGTGGTGAAGGTCGTCGAGATGCAGATGCCGAGCGCGATGCCGCCGATGATCACGGCGGTGAGCACGGGATTCCGGCGGAGGCTCCGGGCGGCAATGCGAAGGTTGTAGGCCAGCATCGGTCACCTCGCCTGACGGGAGCCGATGAGCGCCGGAGGCCGTTCGATGTCCACCACCCGTCCGTCGAGCAGGTGGATCTCCCGCGCTGCGCGCGCGGCGCATTCGGGCGAGTGCGTGACCATGACGACGGTCGTGCCCGCGCGGTTGATCTCTTCGAGCAGATCCATGATCTCCCGCGCCATGATCGAATCGAGATTGCCGGTGGGCTCGTCCGCCAGGATCAGCTCCGGCTGTGCGGCGAGCACGCGGGCGATGGCCGCACGCTGCTGCTGTCCTCCGGAAAGCTGCGATGGGAGGTGATGCATCCTCGAACTCAGCCCAACCTTTCCGACGGCGTCCTCGATGCGCTCCCTCCGTTCCGCGCCGCCGATCCCGCGGTACCGCAGGGGGACGTCGACATTGTCAAAGACGTCCAGATCGGGAATGAGGTTGAAGCTCTGGAAAATGAACCCGATGCTCCGGTTGCGGATCTGCGACATGGCCCGGTCGCCCAGCCGGCTGACGTCCTTTCCACCGAGCCGGTACGAGCCGCCGTCGAAGACGTCGAGCAGCCCGGCGATGTTCAGAAACGTGGTTTTGCCCGACCCCGATGGGCCCATCACGGCGACGAACTCTCCGCTTTCGACGTTCAGCGAGAATCCCTCCAGGGCGTGCGTCTCCACCAGGTCGGTGCGGTAAACCTTTCGAATGTCGTTCATCTGCAGCATTCGCCGATCTCCTTTCAGTTGAGGATCACCGTGCGGGCGTCGCCGAACGACGAGGTGTCGGAAGTGATGATCCGCTCGCCCTCGCGCAATCCGCTGACGATTTCCACTTCCGAGGCGCCGACCGCGCCGACGGCCACCGGCCGCCGCGTCGCCGACCGGCCGTCGACCACGTAGACCGTGTGCCCGCCGCCGCTGTCGAGCCACGCACCGCGCGGCACCTTCAGCACCCCGTGCTTCGATTCGAACACCACGCGCACCGTCGCACGCTGGTTCTGCTTCATGCCGGCCGGCCAGCCGCCGTCCGGGACCGCGCGGGCGTTCAGTTCGTTGTTCACGACTTCGGGGGAGATCGCCGTGATCTGCCCGGCCCGCTCGTCGGCACCGAAGCTGATGGCTACGGCGGTCCCGATCTTCGTCTCGGTCGCATACTCCTCGGGGATTTCGAGCTCCAGTTCGAGTGATGAGAGATTGACGATGTTGAGCAGCGGTTGGTTGGTCGTGACGGCGTCGCGGTCGTTCACCGACACGGAGGCGATCATGCCGTCGAACGGCGCTCGGACGCTCAGCGAGTCGGCCCGCTTTTCCAGCTCGGCCGCCGCTGTCTTTTCCCGCTCCGCCTGGAGCACGCGCGTGCGGATGTCGAAATCATTCGATTCTTTGCTGAGAGAGATCTCCCGCGTGGCCTGCTCGGATTCGAGCTCCGCCACGTGCACGTCGTCGCGGGCCTTCTCATAGTCGCCGGCGCTGAAGAGGCCCTCCTGATGGAGCGTCCCGGCACGCACGAGCTCGCGACGTGCGGCGTCGAGTCTCGTCTGGGCGATCGCCGCCTGCTCCCGAACCCGTGTCTCGGCCTGCCTGCCGAGGATCTTCTGCCGCTCGGCGTCCGTCTGGGCAGCCATGGACAGGGCGCGCGCCTGCTCCAGCGCGCTGCGCAGCTCCGGACTGTCGATGACGGCCAGCACGTCGCCCCGCTTCACGACCTCGCCCGCCTTGGCTCGCACCGACACGATCCCGGCCGCCTGCGCGACGAGCGTCGGATGCAGGGCGGCGACGACACGCCCCTGGACCGAGACGTCGCGGCGCAGATCGCCGCGCGTTACGGTGCCGGTCCCGATCGTCGTGGCATCGACGGAACGATCGGCGCGCGACCATCGCCGGATCGAGGGGAAGGCGAGACCGCCGGCGAGCAGGGCCAGCACAACCGCCGCAGCACCCATCATCCGCCCGCGTGTGAAACCCGAGGTCACCGCCACCGGCCGGTCCATCGACGAGCTGTTGTGGATCATTGCAGCCGCTTCAGCGCAACGGAGGTGCCATCATCGATCTGACGGCAAACATGGGACTTAAAGGAATTGGACACTGTCCGGACAGCGTCCGGGCGGACAGTTGTACGCGGACGAATGTCCGAAGTGCATCGCCCGGCGATGCGCGGTGTTTCCGCGCGTTCGAGCCCTCGCGATGAGTGGTGCCGCTCTGCAGGCGAATGGCGTGGCGTTCAGAGTCGTCGGGCGAAGCTTCGAAGCAGGAGCGGCACCGCTGGCGAGCATAACACCCGCTTGGGGAATAGAATGCGGTTCGAGAGAGCCCGTGCGACGAGGATTGGTTTTGAGCGCAGCTGTGGTGCTCCTCTGTCTGCTCAGCGGACAGACGGCCGTCGGCCAGGATGCTCTTCTGCAACGAAGTCGGGATGAGTACCGAGCCGGCCGCTATGCGGATGCGGCGAAGGACGCTCGGGCGGCCGCGGACGCGATCCTCACGCCGGAGACGATGCAGACGTTCGTCAACACCGGGCAGTTCGACTCGCTGGCGAAGTTCGAGACGGCGATCGTCTATCTCACGCTCGCGGACGTGAAGCTGGGACGCGAAGACGACGCCCGCGAACAGCTCCAGCGGCTCCGGGTCGCAGAAGGAATCGCGCCGACGTTCGCCACGCTGGCCCTGGACTCGGTGGTCGCCGAGTTCCCCCAGATCGCGGGCCGGCTGCTTCCGTCGTTGCAGCTTCCGTCGAACGCCTCGCTGGCTTCCGCCGCCCCGCAGGGCGTGCCGGTGCCGGTCTCCGCTGCGCTGCCGGCACCTTCGCAGCAGGCGGTCCAGGCGGTGTCTGAGGCCGAGCAGCGATATATCGATCAGAAGATTGCCGAGGCCAGGGTGGAGATCGAACAGCGCGCGCAGGAGCAGATCGCCGCGATCCGGACCGAGGCACAGCAGCAGATCGCACAGGCGCGCGCGGAAGCGAAGGAGGCGCAGCAAAAGGCCGCCGCCGCGCAGACGCCGGCCGCTCCGGTGAAGATCGAGGCCACGTCGACCATTGTGGCCGCGCTCCACAAGGCGGCCGTTCAAGCGAACACCGGCGACGTCGCCGACGCCGTGGCCACGTACCGGCAACTCGCGGATGCGGCCGGGGCGCAGCGCGACGTGGTCGCTGCGGCGGCCGTGGGCCTCTACCGCACCGGCGATTTCTCCGACGCGCTGGCAGCGCTGCAGCGGCTCGGTACGCTGGCGCGCGGCGAGGAAGACCTGCGCTACTACAGGGCGGTCGCGCTGTTCGAGACCGGCCATTATGATGAAGCGAAAAAGGATCTCGACTGCGCACTGCCGTACATCGAGATGACCGACGACGTGGCGCGATACCGCGTGAAGATCGATCAGATGCAGGCATTGAGCGGATCGGGGCACAAATCGAGTTGATGGAATGAGCGACTTCCGACCGGGCCGTCTGTTCGCCACCATCGCCGTGGCGATGCTGTGCGCGGTCAGCGCGTTCGCCCAACTCAACCCCAGGGTCAATGTCCTTCCGCGTCCGCAGTCGCCCGTGCCCGGAGAATGCGAGGAGGGACTGGCGCCCGCGCAGCCGCGCACGCCGCTGCTGGCGCAGACGCCGGCGGTGCCGCAGCCGCCGGCCACCCCGATCGCGCCGCCGACGCTCGACCTCGAGACGAAGCTCCGCGCGGTCGAAGCCGCCGCACAGTCAGGCGATCGCGAGACATTCAAGTCCGCGCTCGCTGCGGCACACGCCGCCATCGCCGCATATCCGCCGGGCTGGGAGCGGAACGCGGCCAGCGACGTCGTCCGCATCTACGACGATCTCGAACGGCTGTGGGATTACGCATTCACCTCACCGTCCGGCGCGTTCTTCGACGCTTCGACGGAAGGCGGCGACCTCCTCACGATGCTGCGCCGCTACCCCGGGTTCGAGAACGCACTCGCAGACGCGACGCTGAATGTGAACGGAACGGTCGTCTATCCGACCGCCGAGTCGCGGACATTTCTGACCGCCGAAGCCTCGCGCCGTCTCACGCGCCTCGGCGTGAAGATGCCCGAGCGATACGCGGAAGTGCCGCCGCAGCCGGCTTCGGTGACGAAAGCACCGCCCCCTCCGCCCCAGCCGAAACCGCAACCGCGGATTGCGCATCGCGAAGCGAAACCTCCCGCGCCCCACGCAATGCCCGCCACCAGGTTGCGGACGACGCCGCACGCGGCCAAGCGCGGAACGCCGCACGCGGCGCCGCATGCCGTGACCCAGCGGCCTAAGCCGGCGACGAAAGTCGCGCGCGCCGAAACCGCACGGCCAAACTCGCGTGTGGCCAAGCCCACACCGGCCCCGGGC
>DATFUW010000053.1:0-5215 GCA_035260605.1 Thermoanaerobaculia bacterium
ACGTACTGGACCGGTGTACGGCGCTCGCTGGTAAAGACGCTCATGGAGGCGATCGCCGGAAAAGTGGTGGAGATGAACCTCGCGGTCGACAAAGCGCGCGAGGGAGAACAGATCGTCGAACTGACGGTCTACGTGACCACGCTGGCCATGAATTTCTTCTCCGCGCGGCGATTCGAGCGCAAGTCGCACGAATTGTCGTAAACTATAACGACACTCTTTTGTGTCGCGGATGAAGATCGGAATCCTCTACGAGACGTCCGACGACCTCGAGGAGTACCCGGGAGCCAACCTCGAAGACACGGCCGTCCGCAAAAAACGGAAGCGGCCGAAGCTGGACCGCGAGGAAGTCTTTCAGGCGCTGACGAAGCTCGATCACGAGCCGTCCTATCTCGAGCTCGACGGACGCGACGCCACCCTCTTCGCATTGGCCAGGGCCAAGGTCGACCTGATCTTCAATCTCGCCGAGTCGTACGGCGGAGACGACACCAAGGACCTCAACGTCCCCGCGTTCCTCGATCTGATCGGCACGAAGTACACCGGGTCCGGTCCGCATGGGCTGCTGCTGGCGCAGGACAAGGCGCTGGCCAAGAAGATCATCGGCTTCCACGGAATCCAGACACCGTTCTCCGCGGTCTCGCACCGCGGTCTGGTCGACTACGCGCACGACGTGAAGTTCCCGCTGATCGTGAAGCCGGTCTCCGAGGACGGATCGATCGGCATCGACGTCGACTCGGTGGTGAACTCGGTCAAAGAGCTGATGGAGCGGATCCACAAGATGCACGAGGATTTCGACACGCCGATCCTGATCGAGGAGTACATCGAGGGGCGGGAGATCTACGCGGCGATTCTGGGAAACGATCTGCCCGAGGCGCTGCCCCTGGTGGAGCTCGATCTTTCGAAGCTTCCGGCCGATACGCCGAAGATCGCCGGGCGCGAGGTGAAGTTCGAACGCGACAGCGAGGTCTACAAGCTGACCAAGTCTGCGCTGGCAAAAGACATCGACGACGAGATGGTGACCAGGCTGCAGGAAGCGGCGAAGACGACCTTCCGCGCGCTCAAGCTGCGCGACTATGGCCGCATCGACATGCGTCTGGCCAAGGACGGCGCGATCTACGTCATCGAGGCCAACCCCAATCCATGGCTCTCCTCGCAGGCCGAATTCGCCATGGCCGCGCGCGGCAGCGGCCGGACGTACACGGAGATGATCGGCGCGATCGTCGAGGTGGCCATGAAGCGGTACGGGTCCTGAGGTCCGAGCGCTCAGGGTTCGACGTTTGCGGTCACCACCACGATCAGCGCTTTGTCCCCCATGGTCGTCGTGCCGATGACCACCTTCTCGTTCGGACGGACGTTCACCGGTGTCTGGAATCCGACGCTCTGGTACGTCACCTCCTTCCCGGTGTTGATCGGGAAGCGCATGCCAAAATCGAAGTTCTCGATGCTCACGTCCTGGCGTTCGGCAACCGGCACGACGTCGATGTGATGGAGCCGGTACGTGTACAGGATCGGCCGGTCGGATTGCGCGGTCATTCCGAGGAGCGCCGGTTCCGCGATGCCGGAGCCCTGGATGCCGTCGCCCGCGCGAGTGCGATGCACGTTCGCGGTCAGCAGACCGTAGTGCGAATACCGGAGTGTCGATTGGAGTTGCTTGACGACCGGCGCGAGGTCATCCGGGATGGCGGCACCGGGCAGTGGGGTCTTGGATCCGATCAGCACCGAGATCTTCATCTCGATGCTGGATGGCGCGGGTGCCGGCCGGTCGAGGCGCTGGATGGCCTGTTCGACCGTGGTGATGTTCTCCGGGAAGTCGCGCACGGTGATGGTGTGCATCTCCTGGTTGTAGTCGTAGGCCGATCCCTTGAACCCGCTGCCGAGCATGCGGATCGCCGCGTAGATGTCGCGCGAGCTACGGTTGTGGATCTCGAAGATCTTCGTTTTGAACTCGCGCGTGGTGACGGTGTCCTCGGGCTTCTTCTCTTCCTGCGCCAGGGCGAGCGTGGCGGTAAGGACGAGCGCGAGCAGAATGGTGATGCGTTTCATGGTTCCTCCTATCGGTTTGCGATCCAGATGATGCGGACGTTTGGATCGGCGGTCTGAATCTGGATGGTCATGTCCATGTCGGACGGCGGTGCGCCGTTTTCGGCCACGGCGAGGGGTTTCGGTTCCGATTTCGAGTTCATCGGCTGCTTCGAAGCGACCGCTTCGGCGGGCATCGCCGGCGCGGGCGGAAGCACCGGCGCGACAGCCGCCGGCTTCGTGGCCAGTGCCGGCGGGCGCGAGGGGATGGGAGTGCGGCCGGGGATCAGCACGAAAACCAGCACCGCGGCCACCGCGGCCGCCGCGGCGAAGCGAAAGACCGTCGGGAACAGCGGCCGGCGTTCGATCTTCGCCAGCACGCTTCCGCGGACCTCGGCGAAGTCGCGGTCGTCGAGCGGCACGGGGCCGCGGAACTCGTCGCGCAGAGTCATCGCTGCCCCTCGATCCACTTTCGGATCTTCGCCCGCGCGTTGCTGATCTGCACGCGCACCGTCGCCGCGCTGCTGCCGAGGATCTCCGCGACCGCCTCGGTCGGGATCTCCTCGATGTCGCGCAGGATGATCGCCAGCCGCTCCTTCGGCGGAAGCGCGTCGATGGCCCGCATGAGCTGGGCGACGTCGTCCTTGCGCAGGACGTCGGAATCGGCCGAGAGCGGCGCCGCCACGGCGGATGCTTCCTCGATCGGTGCGAAGAACCGCCACCGCCGCCTGCGTCCCTGCAGATCGCGGCAGACGTTCACCGTGATCCGATACATCCAGCCGAAGAAATCGCGCTGCTCGTCGTAACGGCCGAGATGCCGGAAAACTCGCAGGAATGTCTCCTGGAGCGCCTCCTTCACCTCCTCGGCGTCACCGAGAATGTGCCAGGCGATCGATGCGACGCGGCGTTCCGTGGCCAGCATGATTTCCTCGAAGGCGCGGCTGTCACCTTCCCGGGCTGCTCGGATGTGGGCGAGAAGCATCTCCGGTTCATCCATCAGCACGGGATCGGCGCTCATCGCTTACCGTCTCATTGAGGATCTACTTGGGCCGGCGGACTGGCGTTTAGCGGACCTCGGCAATCATTTCACGGCGCCCGCGGTCAACCCGCTGACGATGCGACGTTGAAAGGCGAGGACCAGTGCCGCGACCGGGAGGGTGGCCACGATGGCGGCAGCGAGGATCTCGCCCCATGGGACCTGGTAGCGTCCGCGGAAGAGAGCGATGGCCACGGGAACGGTCTGCCGCTCCGGCCCGAGGGTGAAGGAAAGGGCGAAGAGGAACTCGTTCCAACAATAGATGAAGGTCAGGATCGCAGTTGCCACCACTCCTGGAATGGCAAGCGGGAGGACGATGCGCCATAGGACGGTCCAGCGGCCGGCGCCGTCGACCCTCGCGGCGTCCTCGAGATCCGCCGGGATCTCGCGGAAATAGGCGGTCAGCAGCCAGACCGTCAGCGGCATGGCGAAGGTCAGGTACGGCAGGATCAGGCCGGGATAGGTGTCGATCAGATGCAGCGCGCGCAGCAGCAGAAACAGCGGAGTGACGATGGAGATCTGCGGGAACATCGTCACCGCCAGGATGAACGCCAGCACGGCGTTGCGTCCGCGGAAACGCATCCGCGCGATCGCGTAGGCGGCGAGCGATCCGGCGGCGAGGCAGAGGAGCGTCGTGCTGGCGGCGACGACGATCGAGTTACGGATCGGGAGCCAGAAATCGCGCTGGGCGAACAGCGCGCGGTAGTGATCGAGCGTGAATGTGACGCCGCCGCCGCCGAAGAGCTGCGACTCGGGGCGGAGCGAGGCGACGATCGCCCAGACGAACGGCAGCACGGCGAAGAGAAGGAGAAATCCAAGGGCGAAACGCCTCATGCGCGCTCCTTCGCGCCGAGAAGGCGGACGTAGAGCATGGCGATGGCGAAGGTCACGATGAAGACGATCACCGAGAGCGCGGATGCGTAGCCGGAGCGAAGGTTCTGGAAGAAGGCGTTGAACGTGTAGAGCGCGATCGGCTCGGTCGCGGTCCCCGGTCCGCCGTTCGTCATGACGTAGATCAGATCGAAGACGCGGAAGGCGTCGAGCGTGCGGAAGATGAGGGCCACGAGCAGCGCCGGTTTGAGCAGCGGGAGCGTGATGCGCCACAGTTGCGTCGAAGCTGGCGCGCCGTCGACCGCCGCCGCCTCGTACAGCTCCTGCGGAATGCTCTGCAGTCCGGCGAGGAGCAGCAGCGCGACGAACGGCGTCGTCTTCCAGACGTCGGCGAGAATCACCGGCACCCACGCTTCCGGAACGCGCGTGAACCAGAGATCGGGGAGGGCGAAGCGCCAGAGGATCCCGGCGACGACGGTGGGGATGGCCCAGGGGATAAGGATGGCGGCGCGGAGTCGGAAGGCACGGCGCATCGCCAGGGCGAGGACGAGTCCCAATGCCAGCTCGAGCGCCACGCTGATCGCGGTGAAGGAGGCGGTGTGCGCGAGCGCTCCCCAGAAGCGGGCGTCGTGCGCCATGGCCGCGTAGTTCGCCAACCCGATGAAGGGGCGGCCGAGCCACGGCATGCGCAGATCGTGGCGGTGCAGCGACTCCCAGAGCGTCCAGCCGAGCGGGAAGACGGCGATCAGCGCGATCAGCGCGAGCGCCGGAGCGAGGTAGATCCAGGCCAGGCGGCGGTCGGTCATCGCAAACCGCTTTCGTCGATCAGTTTCTGCATGCGCGCGGCGGCGTCGTCGAGCTCCGGCTTCGGCTCCGCCTCTCCTGAGAGAACGCGGTGCAGCGCGACCTGCAGTTCGTCGGAGAGCTCGGCGTAGATCGGGGTCACCGGGCGGGGAGTCGCGGCCTCGACGATCGGGCGCACGCCGCGCAGCGCGGGCGAATCGTACAGCGCCGGACGGGCGGGATACTCGCCGACGACACGCAGCCGCTCGCGCATCTGCTCCGGCGCGGTGAGGAAGCCGATGAGGCGCCAGGCGAGATCGGGATGGGCGCTCCAGGCGTTGATGGCCAGCTCGGCGCCGCCGAGCGCCGCGGTCGGATGTCCGCCGGGAGCTGCAGGCATGGGGGCCACGCCGAAGCGTCCGGCAACGCGCGACCGCTGCGGATCGCTCATCGGTGCCACGGCGTACGGCCAGTTGCGCATGAAGAGCGCGCGTCCGTTCTGAAAGGCGAAGCGGCTCTCTTCCTCGTGCCAGGTGAGCACTTCGCGCG
>DATFUW010000054.1:0-2204 GCA_035260605.1 Thermoanaerobaculia bacterium
CCCGGCCATGTCGACCGGATATTGCTTCACGAGCTGCGTCAGCTCGTCGATGGCCCGGGCGTTGTTCCGCGTGAAGAGGTAATAGCTGGCGCGCGTGCGGTACTTCTCGCGGTCGGTCATGCGGTCGATGTGCGAGAGGGCGAGCTTGTAGTACTTCTCCGCGTCCTCCTTGCGGCCCAGGTTCGCGTAGTTCGTGGCCAGCCCGGCGTAGGCCCGGCCGAGGTTTGGATCGAGCCGGATGGCCTGCGCGTAGTGCTGCGCCGCATCGTCGAACTTGCCGCGGTACAGCAGGTCCTGGGCGATCGCGTATTCGTGCGCGGCATCGAGCGAGCCGGCGGTGAATGTCTCTGCGGCGGCCATCTGCACCGATGCGGGCGTGGTGTCGCCGAGCGCGGTGCGGATATCGGCGGCGGCGCGGCCGACGGCCGACAGCATCTGTTCCTTGTTTGCGGCGGTGATCGCACCGCTCTCGATCACCTTTCCGTTGATGGGATCGATGACCCGCAACGCGAGCTGAAACGCGCTCCCCGCTTTGCTGATCGCGCCGGCGACGACGACGTTCAGCCCTTCGCGCACGGCGACGAGCCGGGCGGCGCGCTCGTCCAGCGCCGAGGTGTCGGGGCGGATCTGCGCCGCGACGCGATGCGCTTGCACGCGGTTGTATGCGTTGATGAACGGCGCTCCTTCGAGGGCCAGCGTGAGAATCGGCTCCAGCGTGCCGTCGAACACCGGATCGCCGGTCTGATTTTCCAGGTCGGCGATCAGCACGCTGACCGGCTGGTGCGCCGCCTCGGCGGCCTCCTGCTTCGCCGCACGCACGTGCCGCCAGGCAAAGAAGCCGCCTCCGATCAGCATGATGGCCACCGCCGCGGCAATCACCATGCTCGTCCGGCGGTTGCGCCGGACGCGATACGAAAGCGTGCTGCGGAACTTCTGCGTCCCCAGGTCGGCGAGAATCTCCTCGGCCGATCCGTAGCGCAGGCGGGGATCGACCTCCAGACAGCGCTGCACGATCTTCTGCAGATAGAGCGGAATCTTCGGGTTGTGCTCGCTCACCGGCCGCGGCGTGTGGTGGAGCCGCTGCACCATGACTTCGTACGCCGAGCTGCCGCTGAACGGAATCGTCCCGGTCAGCATCTCGTACAGCAGCACGCCGAGCGAGTAGAGGTCGGAGCGCTGGTCGAGCGCCTCCCCCTTCACCTGCTCGGGCGACATGTAGTGCGGCGTTCCGATGACCTTGCCCGCTTCGGTGAGACTCACCTGTTCGAACGATTTCGCCAGGCCGAAGTCGGTGATGGACACCTTCCCCTCGCGGTCGATCATCACGTTCTGCGGTTTCAGATCGCGGTGGATGACGCCCTGTTCGTGCGCTGCCGCCAGCCCTTCGCAGACCTGCCGAAAGATGTCGACGACCTTGCCGACCGGCAGGCGTCCTTCGCGCCGCAGCATCGCCGACAGGTCCTCGCCGTCGACGTACTGCATCGTCAGGAACTTCACGCCCTTCGCCTCGCCGAGGTCGTAGACGCGCAGGACGTTCTTGTGCGTGATCCTGCTCGAGAGCTGGATCTCGCGTTTGAAGCGCTCGACGATCGCCGAATGGCGCGTCAGCTCGGGGCGGATCAGTTTGAGAGCGACGTCGCGGTCGAGCTCGCGGTCGTGGACGAGATAGACCTCGCCCATGCCTCCCTCACCGAGCTGCCGGACGATCCGGTAACGGTCCGTCAGATCGATCTTTGCGCCGAAGTCCGAAGGCAGGGGCGGCGGAGGGGGCGTGTCGTGGGGTGTGTCGTGGGGCGTGTCGTGGAGCGTGTCGCCGGGCGCGGTGCGCTCGATTGTCCGCGTGAGGTCGACGAACTCCCGCCTGCAGGCGGCACACGCACGCGCGCCGACCGCGTTCTCCGCACCGCATTGTGGGCAGTCCATGACGAGGACAGTTCCCGGCGATTGTACTCAAAGCACCGGATGGGTGGGCGTGGTGAACTCGACGTACAGGAGCGCGTCGAATTTCTTCCGCAAGTCGACTCGAAAATCCCAGTTGTTGCCGGCAGAAAACCCGGCGGTCCGAAGGAAGTGCGGCATTGCCAGGAAGGGGTGAAGCGGCCCGCCGAGCCACAGAAGAAATGCCGGCGGCCCGTCATGCAGGAAGGTCTCGTATCCGTCGGGATCCGGCGGCACGACGTGGATCACCATCTCCGGGGCCGTCG
>DATFUW010000055.1:0-4408 GCA_035260605.1 Thermoanaerobaculia bacterium
ACTCCGCTCTCCGCGGGCGCCGCGCCGCAGCAGCTTTCGCATTTCAACGACGCCCTGCTGAAGGAAGTCGATGTCCGTCCTGCCGAGCGGATGTGGGTGACCGGGGCGGGCGGCGCCCGCATCCAGGTCTTCATCGTCAAGCCGCACGACTTCGACCCCTCGAAGAAATATCCGCTCATCCTCAATGTGCACGGCGGCCCGCAGTCGCAATGGTCCGACTCCTTCCGCGGTGACTGGCAGGTCTATCCCGGAGCCGGATACGTCGTGGCCTTCGCCAATCCTCACGGTTCGACCGGTTTCGGCCAGCCGTTCACCGCGGAGATCTCCGGAGACTGGGGGGGCATGGTCTTTCAGGACCTCATGCGCGTCACCGACACGCTGGAGAAGCTTCCGTATGTCGATTCCAGCCGGATGGGAGCCATGGGCTGGTCGTTCGGCGGCTACATGATGGACTGGTTCGAAGGGCACACGACGCGCTTCAAGGCCATCGCCTCGATGATGGGACTGTTCGATCTCCGCTCGTTCTACGGCGCCACCGAGGAGCTGTGGTTCCCCGAATGGGACCTGAAGGGGCAGCCTTGGAACTCGCAGCTTTATGAGCAATTCTCGCCATCATATTTCGTGAAGAATTTTCGTACGCCCTGCATGGTCATCACCGGGGAGCACGACTTCCGCGTCCCCTACACCCAGGGGCTGCAGATGTTCACCGCCCTGCAGAAGATGAACGTTCCCTCCCGCCTGATCGTCTTCTCCAACTCGGGCCACTGGCCGAACTGGTACGAGATGGCGCTCTACTACACCGCGCATCTGGAGTGGTTCCACACGTACCTCGGCGGCGCGCCGCCGCCCTGGTCCACCGAGGCCTTCGTGCGCAACGAGGTCTTCGATACCGAGACCGGCAAGCGGATCGAGAAGCCGCCCTCGTCCATCGCGCCGGAGAACAAGCAGGGAAAGCCGGATCAGAACCCGAAGCCCGGAGCGCCCTCGTTCTGAGCCGCGCTCAGGGCACCGGCGTCTCGGCCGCGCACCTCGCCACCTCGTCCTCCATCCGCCCGGCCATCATCAGGAAAAGCATGCGGTAGTCGGCGGCCAGCGAGTAGAACGGGTGGCCGAACGTGGCCGGTCTGTTGTGCTCGACGAAGAAATGGGCGTACCAGGCGAAGGCGTAACCGACGACCGGGACCGCGAGAAGAAACCAGAGGTTGACGGCGAAGGCGATGCCGAGCATGACCACCGCCAGGACGGATCCGATGGCGTGAAGGACGCGGGTTCGTTGCCGGGAATGCGCGCGGACGTAGAACGGCCAGAAGTCTGCGAACGTGCGAATCTGCATGGAGAGCGCCCTCGATTCTCCCATGAAGGGGGTGGCACTTCAATTGCTCGCTCCGTCAGCATGCCCACCGATGTCGATCAGCTTCTGCGCGAGATCTTCGGCAGCGTGACGCAGTTTTCATCCGAGCAGGTGCGGAAACTCCAGACGCGCTTCCAGGAAATTTCGCGCGAGGCGCTCAAGGACGAGTTGACAAAATTGCACGCCGAGATCGCGGATTTGCGAAACCGCGTCGCCGCACTCGAAGACGACGGGATGGGGGTCAGGTCTTGAATTTGGTATTTGCTACACCCTGTGGAAAATACCAAATACAAGACCTGACCCCATCCCCCTGCAGTCACTCGCTGACGTACAGCCGGCGCTGCCCGTTCTCGCGGTAGGCGTCGATCGACTCGTGTCCGCGGAACGACATGATCCATTGCACGAACCACTCGGCGTTCGGATTGAGATGCTTCCGGGTGAGCAGCACGACCGTGAAGTCGTTGTGCAGCATCGGCGTGTTGTGCATCAGCGTGGAGAGGTGATTGTCGCGCTTTGCGTTTTCCACGGTGGCGCGGTCGCTGATCGTGTATGCGTCGCGGCGCGAGGCCTCGCGCAGCACGGCGATGCCATCTCCCTTGCATTCCCGATAGCGCGGGTCGGTGTTTTTCGGGTCGACTTTGGCGGCGGCCCACAGCTCGAGCTCGCGCCGGCGCAGCGGAGCGACGTCCACCGGCGCGCAGAACGTCCTGCCGTGTTTCGCAATCGCGCGGAACGCATCGGCGGCCGTGGTCGCCGCGTGCACGCCCGCCGGATCGCGGCGCGGTCCGAGGATCACAAAGTCGTCGAAGGCGAAGGTGCTGCGCAGGCTGACGAGCCCTTCCTGCTCGAGTGAGCGCGCCGCCGCGGGGTCGTTGACCAGCAGGACGTCGGTCTCGCCCTCGTGCGCCAGCTTGTCGATCTGCGCCGGATCGACCGTCCGAAGGTCGGCCTTCGCCCCGGTCTGGTGGACGAAGAGATCGGCCAGATACGGCGCGATCCCGGTCTCGGCGACGGGAGGCGTCACCGCGATGCGCACCGGACCCGCGCGCCGCCCGCAGGTGACGAGCATCGCGGCGGCAATGGCGGCGGCGCAGGCGATGTTCCGGCAGCGAATCATTCGAACAACTCGAAGCCGCCCTCCTCGCGGGGGACGGAGTGACTGATCCGGGCGCGGAGGATGTCCGACGGGCTGAGGAAGCCGACGACCTTCTGCGCGCTCCCGTCGTCGACGACCGGGCAACGGTCGACGCCGTTCATCTGCATCCTGCGCACGACCTCGATGACGTCCTCGTCGGCGCGGGCCACGAGCTTGGGCTGCTCGACGACGTCGCGCACGAGCTTCATCCCGCCCGCTGCCACCTCTTTCTCCAGCGTCTCGCGCGGAAGGACGCCGGTCAGCCGTCCGTCTTCATCGACGACCGGATAGAAGCGGTAGATGTGTTCGGCGACGAGGTGCGCGGCCTCGGTCAGCGTGATCGTCTCCCTGACGGTCAGCGGGTTCCAGGTCATGGCGTCGCGCGTGCGCACGCGGGAGAGCGGATCGGTGCTGTCGCGCCCCTCGACGTACCCCTCGTCGATCATCTGCTGTTCGACGATGCTGAAGTGCGAGATGCGCCGCGAGATGGCCACGGCGAGCGACACGCCCAGCATCAGCGGCAGGACCAGCTCATAGTCGCGCGTCAGCTCGATGACGATCAGGATCGCGGCGATCGGGCTGCGCAGCAGCCCCGCGAAGAAGGAACCCATCCCCAGCACGGCGTAGGCCTTCGGGTCGATGTGTCCCGCGGGAAAGAGCGCGTGGGCGATGTGTCCGACCGAGGCGCCGAGTGCCGTGCCGATGAAGAGCGACGGCGCGAAACTTCCGCCCAGGATCCCGCCGCTGATGGCGATCACGAAGACCACGGTCTTGACGGCGAAGGCGATGGCCGTGCTCTCCGCCGTCCCGCCGCCGTGCAGCCAGAAGGAGATGGAGTCGTATCCGACGCCGAGGACCGAGGGGGAGAGCAGGGCGAAGGCACCGATGATCAGCCCCGCCAAGGCCGCGCGCAGGACCATCGACGGCATCCGCGCGGCCCAGGCGCGTTTGACCCGGTGCGCGAGTCCGATGGCGGCCCCGGAGACGACGCCGGAGATCGCGCCCAGCAGGGCGAATCCGATCAGCTCGCGCGGGTCGCTCCACGTGGAGAACGGCGCCGCCAGGAGGGGACGGCCTCCGAGGAGCATCCGTTCGACGACCGCCGCGGCGACCGCGCCGACGAGCACGCCGCCGAGCAGCCCGCGGTCGGCCGCGCCGACGATCTCCTCCAGCGCGAAGACCACCCCGGTGATCGGCGCGTTGAAAATCGCCGCGATTCCGGCCGCCGTTCCGACGGGAATCATTCCGCGCACGAACTTCTGCGGGAGCCGGAGCATCCGCCCGATCGCCGAAGAGAACCCGCTGGTGACGACCACGATCGGCCCCTCGGGACCGAGCGGCGCACCGGCGCCGAGCGACAACGGCGTGCCGAGGAATGTCGCCCCCACCGTTTTCGGCCCGAGCAGGCTCGGATCTTCGTTGTAGCTCATGCGGACGCGGGCCAGGTTGGCGCCGACTGCCCGCGGCGCGAACCGCCGCAGGATCACGGCGATGACCGCGAAGACGATCGCCGGCGTGCCGAGCATCAGCGCCACCCGCACGAGGCCGGACTGGGCCATCGCGAAGCCGATCAGGACGTCGTGCGCCGATTCGACGTAGCGCTCGAAGGCCACCGCCAGAACACCGCAGAACGCGCCGGTGGTCCCGAGCGTGACGATCAGGAACCGCCGCGCGAGCGCGCGCGCCCGGCCGACGAGGTTCAAGGCGGATCGGCTCTCGGTCTCTTCGATCGATTGGCCGACGGGCATGGGGATGTCAATGTATCAGCTTTGGTTTCGGCCAGACGGGGGAACCGGTACGCACCGGGGCGGCCGAAGGCGATCGATTCCCATGACCGGCTCCAAACGGGCGCAACGGTTGCAAAGAAGCTTGCGGAGATCTCCTTGACTGAAACCGACACCGGCAAGAATTCAGGGAGCGAG
>DATFUW010000056.1:0-3292 GCA_035260605.1 Thermoanaerobaculia bacterium
CCCGGCTCGCGCCGCTGAGCACGATCACGCGCGGCAGGAGCGCCGCCCGGTCGCGCTCCAGGAGGTCGAGGATTTCCTTGCCGCTGATCTCCGGCAGCACGAGATCGAGAACGATGGTCTGGTACTCGACGCCGGAGGCGATTTTGGTCATCGCTTCCTTTCCGTCGCCGGCGAAATCGACATCGAATCCCGCGCGCGAGAAGAGAACCTCCAGAAGCAGCTGCAGCGCGCGGTCGTCATCGACGACCAGGATCTTGTTGGACATGAATTGGAATGATGGACGGGCGGAAGTCTACGCCCCGCTTGCACCGGACGCAATCACCACGGGGCTGGTTTGCAGTCGTCAGCGCGTGCGCGGGCGGGCAGCCGTCCGCGATCCGCCGGAGAGCTTCTTGCGGACCGACTGCACTTCCGCTCGGACGTACTCCATCTGCGCGAGCAACTCGTCGACCTCGTCGCTGAGGCTGCGTGTCTTCGTGCCGATCGCCTTCCGCCGTTCGGTCAGATCGCGCCACATCTCCATCCGTTCCGTATGGCTCGAACAGGCGATGCGCAGGGCGAGCGGATCGACGATCGACGTGTCGTCGCTGTCGATCAGTTCGCGCGGGTTCGCCCCGAGGATCTGGCAGAGGAGGAGAAAGACGCCGAAATCGAGGGTCTGAAGTCCGCGCTCGATGCGCGATAGTGTCGCCACGCTGACCTTCGCTTGCGCGGCCACTTCGGTCAGTGAGAGCTGCCGTGCATTCCGAGTCTCCCGGATGCGATCTCCCACGCTCATTTTCATTCAAGAATAACACATTGCACGAGCCGCAATTCCGCGCACGCCATTTGCAGGAGTACGAAGCGCGCTGCTTGTGGCGCCTCCCGTCGTTCCCGGGGATCGGACCCGCTTCTCGCGCACCTGTGGGGTCCGGTCCCCCTTTTTTGCGGCATGGAAAACGAGCGAGGTGCCGTCAGAGAGCGACCAGAATTCCTTCTCCGATCTCCGCTTCCAGCGCCACGGTCGCCGCGCCGCAGGCGAGCACGACCGTGGGCGACTTCGCGACCAGCCGCACCTCGCTCCCGGGAATGATGCCGTACGAGGCGAGGCGGTTGAGGCGCGCCGCGGTCGTCGGGGCGATCGATCGGATCGTGGCCGACGCTCCGACCGGCAGGTCGGAGACGGCGATCTCACCGTTGGCCGCCTTTGCCGCGCAGCGTGGAGCGCGGCGGATCCAGCGCCGCAGCATGTCGGCGAACCGCCCGCTCTCCACGAACTCGTAGCCGCAGCGCGGACAGCGGACCATGCTGCATCCGGCCGACATGGGGCACGATCCGTGGCATTCGGCCCCTTCGAAATCGATCGCGCAGAGCGGGCACTCGTAGGTCTCTGGTTCGTTCATGTCAGGGTCACCGAAAAGAACCGCAGGACGGCGTGCATCAGCGCGCCGATGCCGAAGGAGTAGACGATGATGAATCCGGCGATCGCCAGGGCACTCTTCGTTCCGCGCTCGCGGATCATCACCAGGAAGTTCGCCACGCAGGGGATGAACAGCGTGATCACCGTGAGGGCCACGATGGTCTGATTGGCCGTCATTGCGCCGCCGCGCTGCAGGGCGAACAGCCCCGCGGCGCCGTAGTCGCGGCGGAGAAATCCGATGACGAAGGCGTTCGATGCCTCGGCCGGCAGCCCGAGGGCCCCGACCACCACCGGCGCCAGCGCGCGCTGCAGCAGCGTCAGCAGATGCGTGACGTCGAGCAGGTAGAGCAGCAGCGTGCCGACGATGAACAGCGGAACCGCCTCTTTCAGGTACCACTCGGTGCGCGCCAGGACCTTGATGGCAATGTTCGAGGCGCGCGGGACGCGCATCGGCGGGATCTCGATGATGAACTCTCCCACATCGCCGCGGATCACCTTGGCCGCGAGATATCCGACGATGAAGATGGTCATGAGCGTCGCGCCGAACCAGATCAGGCCCGCGGTCAGCGACAGCCGTCCGAGCATGGCCATGATCACGCCGAGCTGCGCCGAGCAGGGGACGCCGAGCGCCAGCAGGATGGTGACCAGCACGCGCTCTTTCTTCGTCTCCAGGATGCGGGTGGTCAGCGTGGCCATGGTGTCGCAGCCGAGGCCGAGCACCATCGGCAGCACCGCCTTCCCGTTCAATCCCATGCGGCGGAACGTGCGGTGCAGCATGACGGCGAGCCGCGGCAGGTAGCCTGAGTCCTCGAGGATCCCGAAGAGCGTGAAGAAGGTGATGACCACCGGAAGGATGATGGCGATCGAGTAGGTCAGGGCCATGGTGATGATGCCGTACTGGCCGACCAGCAGGTCGTGCACAAACTTCCACGGGGCGACGAAATCGACCGCGGCGGTGGCCCAGGGATTGAGAAATTTCCCGAAGAGCGTGTTTTCGAAGAAGTCGACGAGGATGCCGGCGCCGAGCTTTCCCACGAACAGCCACGCCAGGTAGAGGACCGCGCCGAGGATCGGCCAGCCCCAGAAGCGATGCATGCAGAGCGCGCCGAAGGTTCCCTTGCCGCGCGGCTGGCGTTCGGCGGAGGTGACCCTGCTCAGGATGTTGTCGACGAGCCGCAGGCGCGCCGCGGCGATCTCCGAGGCCAGCGCCGCCGACTCCTCGCTTCCGCCGCACATGGCGCTGACGGCGTCGGCGCGCGGCACTCCTTCGAGCTTGCTGATGGCTTCCTCGACGGAGTGCGGGTAGAGCACGCGGATGCGCGGGTAGGCCGGGCGGACCGCGTGGCGCTTCAGTTTCTCCAGGTTCCAGCGCCGCAGCGCGGAGGCGGCGACCACCGGGACGCCGAGGATGTCGGAGAGCATCGCCGTGTCGACCTGCTCCGCCGCGGGGTCGTCGCTCATGTTCAGGCAGAGCGTGAACGGGACCTCGTGCTCGGCGAGCTGGAGGGAGAGCAGCAGCGTACGGCGGAGATTGCTGCTGTCGCCGACCTGCAGGACGTCGGCGTCACCGGCGGAGAGCAGCAGGTCGCGCGTCACCCGCTCCTCGAACGACTGCGGCGCGAGGGAGTTGGTGCCCGGCGTGTCGATGACCTCGCGGAACTCCCCTTCGAACTCGGCGACGGCGCTGGTGATCTCCACGGTGGTGCCGGGGTAGTTGGAGACGGTGACGTAGCGGTTGGTGAGGCGGGTGAAGAGCAGCGATTTCCCGACGTTCGGCTGCCCCACGAGGAGGAGCTTGCGGTGGCGGGAATCGAGGCTGGGAGCGGGGGAGCAGCGGTGCGCTAGTTGAGACATTGTCTCAACAAGTATAGACCCGATCGCCCCCTTGGAAGT
>DATFUW010000057.1:0-10329 GCA_035260605.1 Thermoanaerobaculia bacterium
CTCGGCGTCTGCCGCTCCTCAAGACGACGGGCGGCGGCGCAGCGCCGGCCACGAACATCCCTCCGGCGCGAGGCAGCGCAGCATCGACGTCCCGATCCAGGTGTAGTCGTGCGCCACGACGCGGAGCTCCGTCCCCCGCACGGCGAACGGAAGCTGGATTGCGAAGCGGTGTGCAGTCCCTCCGCCGCACTGCGCGTTGACCGCGGACTCGCTGGCCAGATCCGCACGCGCGCTGGCCACCACGTTTTCCGCGCCATCGACGACGTCGACCGAAACGGCGCCGCGCACCTCCGACGGCTCCGACCACGGAAAGTCGGAATCGCATGCCCACCCCCTGGCCACGCCGTCGCGTGAGACTCCCTCGAAGTACCCGATCGGCGGATGGCGATTCGGGGGCATGAACCATGACTGCGCATCACGCCCCTCCGACCTGGCGATCCATTCGAAGCCATGCTTCTCGTAGACCTCGAACCGCCCGATCGAAAAATAGCCGTTCGGATCGGCGAACCGCTGCTCGTTGATGGGAGCGTTCGACCGGTAGGTCGTCCCCGGAATGCCGGGCGGCGCGTCGACGATGTCTGGGAAGAACGTCCGCGCCGTGAAATCGGAATCGTTCAGGTGATACATGTCGGGGTGGTAGACCGGCTCCCGGCTCGGATCGCCGCCGCACCATGCGTTGTCGAGCAGCGTCCACCTGCCGCCGCTCCGGATGGGCGTGATGCAGCCGCCGTGTCCGCCGGCATCCGGGCCGCGGAAATCGGCGTCATCGAGTGCCGCGCGCTGTACCTCCGCGAAGAGCCCGCGTGCAACGATCTCGTCGTCGACCGACAGCGTTGGCCCGTAGTGGCCGTCGTAGCCGGACGCACGGAGACCGACGACGGCCGAGGCGATGCTCGTGAGCTGCCCGAAGCCGTAGTGCACGAGCTCGTAGCCGTGATTGAGCGTCAGCGTGAATGCCGAACCGCCGGCCAGCTCCGCGACCGTGCCATTGCACAGAACCGTCCGGTCGCTCGCGGCGAACTTCACCGGATCGTGGATGCAGATCGCCGCGAATCCCCCGTGGATTGCGTCGATCGCCTTCTCCTGCAGGGAGTCGACGTCCTCTCCCCGTCCCGCGCGATACGCGGCGATCCAGGCGTACGCCGATGCGTCGCCGGAGCGGTCGTCCATGCAGGTGTTCGGGGGATCGACTTCCAGTCCACACGGGATCGGCTCCGGAAGCGTGACACCCGCTTCGAAGCGCTGCGCGACGAGCGTCAGCAGGCAATCGAGCGGCGGCGCCGGCGTCACGCTGCCGGAACAAGCGCCGGCGGTCGCCCATCCCTGATTGCCGAGGCGGTTCGCGGTAGCCATCACCAGGGCGACGTTGTAGCTGTCGAGCCAGCGGCGGAACGCATTCGGCGACGCGTCCAGGCTGTTCGCCAGCTTCGTCCGCAGCGCGGCGAGCGCCGCTTCCACGCAGTGCGGATCGTCGGCGTCGGCCTCGATTCGCCCGTAGTCGTTCAGGTCGAGATTGACCGCGAGGATCGAGTCCCCGCGGTAGCCGGCGCTGAACCCGGGATCGTCGACGCGGCAGGCGAAGGCGGACGTACCGCACAGAAACAGCGCCAGCGCAACGAGTGGCACTCGCGGCATACGCGATCTCAGCCGGAGCGGAGGTACCGCTCTCTCAGAATCCGCAGGTGATGCAACTCGTGTCCGGCGATGTGGAATGCCAGGCCGCGGACGGTTGCGGAGTAGCCGGCGACCGTCCCGCGGCGCAGCCAGGCGTCGCCGGCCAGCGATTCGAAAAGAGCGATGCTGCTTCGGCGCACGAGATCGTATTCGCCGAGCAGATCGGCGAGTCCGCGGCCCTCGAAATTCGCACCGGCGACATAGCGCTGCTCGTCGAAGCTCTCCAGCGGCTTCGCGTCGCCGCGGGCGATGCAGAGCGCGCGATAGACGAAGATCCGCTCGTCGTCGGCCATGTGTCCCACGACCTCCTTCACCGTCCACTTCCCTGGCGCGTACCGGAGACCGTCGACACGACCGTCGTCCAGACCGCGCAGCAGATCGGGAAGCAGACGTTCCTGTGCGGCGAGCGCCTCCGCCGCGTCGTCCCCCGCCACCAGCGCGATGTCGGCTTCGGCGTGCGGTCCGTATTCCCCCGCGGCCGGACGTCCGGAAGGCGTTCGAGTCTGTCGCATGAGCCACAGATCCTACCTCGTGTATCTTCCTGACCGATGATCATCGCCCTCGCCTCGCCCCGGATCGCCTCCTCGTTCGAGGAAGGTCTCGACCGCGTGGAGCGGCTCACCGCGGAAGCGGCGAAGCAGCGGGCGGCAATCGTCTGCTTCCCGGAAGCCTACCTTCCGGGGCTGCGAGGACAGGACTTCGACGTCTGCGACTTCGACCGCGCGCGGCACGATCGCGCGCTCGAATCGGCCGCGCAATGCTCGCGAGCGCACGGCATCGCCATGATCCTGGGCATGGAGCGGATCTCCGAGCGCGGGCGGCAGATCGCGGCATACGTGATCGACTCCGCGGGAACTGTGCAGGGATTTCAGACCAAGAACCAGCTCGATCCCGCCGAGGAGCCGTTCTACGTGCCGGGAAACACCCGGCGGGTGTTCGAGCTCGACGGCCTTCGGTTCGGCATCGCGATCTGCCACGAGGGATGGCGCTATCCCGAGACCGTGCGATGGGCCGCGGTGCGCGGCGCCGCGATCGTCTTTCATCCTCAGATGACCGGAAGTGACCGCGGCGGCGTCCGGCTCACGCGGTGGGGCAGCGCCGAAGCGCCGTACTACGAGAAGGCGATGCTCCTGCGCAGCATCGAGAACACGATCTACTTCGCGAGCGTCAACTACGCGTTGCGGTTTCAGGAATCGGCGACCGCGCTCATCGCTCCGTCGGGCGAGTGCCAGGCGGTTCTTCCGTACGGCGAGGAAGGCGTGCTGGTGCAGGAGATCGATCCCCGACTGGCAACCGGCTTTCTGGCCCGCCGGTACGCGCCGGAGCGAACTGGAGAAGACGGCTGACTCTTCACCCGCCGAGGTAACGCGTCGGCAGCCGCCGCTCGATCAGCGTTCCCTGCCTGACCTGCAGCCGACAGGCACCGGCATCCGGCCGCGAGGTGACGACCTCGTGCAGGCTGCCGCTGACGAAATGCAGCGCCGCGCCATCGTCTGCGGCATAGCCGCGCGCGCGCCGGCGCTCGATGAGACGGCGGAAGGCGGGGCGGCGGCCCGGCTCGCCGTCGTAATGCGGGCATGCGAGGCCGCGGATCATCCCCAGCCCGTCCTGCAGACCTTCGAGGCCCCCGAACGAATCGGTGAGACCTCCTTCGAACCAGCAGAGCATCCCGGCGCTGATCCCGCTCATGACCGCGCCGGCGCGCCACGCCTTCCGCAGCAGGACATCGAGACCGTGTGCACGCCAGATCGCCAGCAGATTCGCCGTGTTGCCGCCCCCGACGTAGAAGACGTCCTGCGCGGCGACGAACGCGGCGATCTCGGCCGTGGTCGCGGGCCGTCGCGGCAGTGACGGAGAATCGAACAGCGTCAGGTCGGTGGGAATGCAGCGGCCGCTGAAGGCGCGGTAGAACTTCGCGATGTAGGTCGCCGAGTCGGCGCTGGCCGTCGGAATGAAGCAGATGCGTGCCGGCTGCCGCCGCGACAGCGACAGGATGAAATCGTCGAGCAGGAGATTCTCCGGTTCCATGGAGAATCCCCCTCCTCCGAGCGCCACGATGTGCCGCGCGACCGCCCTGGCCATTGCCTCTCCTTCAGATCCGGACCATCACCGCGCCGAGGTCCTTCTTCGGGATGTCGGGAACGCGGCAGTCTGCGGCAGGATAGCCCACCGGGATCAGCAGATATGGTTTCTCGTTCTTCGGCCGGCCGAGGATCTGGCGAAGAAAACCCATCGGCGACGGCGTGTGCGTGAGCGTCGCCAGGCCTGCGGCGTTGAGCGCCGCGAGGAGAAATCCGCAGGCGATGCCCACCGATTCGTTCACGTAGTAGTGCGTGATGCGCGTTCCGTCGGGAGCGAGGGCGAAATCCGCCTTGAAGACGGCGATCAGCGCGGGGGCGACTTCCAGAAACTCCTTGTGCCAGTCGGTCTGCAGCGGGGCGAGCGCGCGCAGCCATTCCTCGGGCATGCGGCCGTGGTAGTTGTCGTACTCCTCTGTCTCCGCCGCTTCGCGGATGCGGCGCTTGACCGCGGGATCGGTGACGATCACGAACGTCCACGGCTGCATGTTGGCGCCCGAGGGGGCGGAGTTCGCGCATTCCACGGCCATCGTCAGGAGTTCATCGGGAATCGGATCGCCGGAGAAATTGCGGACGGTGCGGCGCATGCGAAGGGTGTCGCGGAAATCGCGCAGCGCGGCAATGCCGGCATCGGCCGTGAGTCGCTGGCGGACGTAGGGAATGCCTGGATGGCTCATTGCGTGCTCGTCGTCCCGCTGGTGTCCGTGACCGTCGGGGCTGTCGTCGTAGTGGTGGTCGTCGTCGGAGTGGCAGCCGTCCCGTCTGTGGCGGTCGTTGCCGGCGTGCCGGTCGTACCGGTCGTTTCCGTCGGTGTCGTTCCGGTGGTCCCGCTCTCCGGGGGCTCGGGCGTGGCAGTGTCGTTGGGCGGCGTCTGCTCCAGCTCGGTGTCGGTCTGCGGCGGCGCCTCGGCCTTCTTCTGCGTCAGCACTTCACGTTCGGCGAGGTATCCCCAGCGGCGCATGCGAGAGAGGATCATCCGCTGACGGGCGATGAGGCGCTTGTTCGGATCGCCGGGGTCCATGATCCGCGGATTGGGGAGGCAGCCGGCGAGCAGCGCGGCCTGGCGTGCCGACAGCGCGGTGGCAGGCTCGTGGAAGTAGTAGCGCGACGCCGCGTCGGCTCCGTAGACGCGCTCCCCCATTTCGACCACGTTGAGATAGAGCTCGAGGATGCGCTTCTTCGAGAGATGATGCTCGAGCGAGCGGGCGATGAAGTACTCCCGGATCTTGCGCAGCGGATTGCGCGAGGGTGAGAGATAAAGGTTCTTCGCCAGTTGCTGGGTGATCGTCGAGCCGCCGTGCATCAGCTCCTTTTGTTCCCAGTCGTCGCGAATGGCCTCCTGCAGGCCCTTGAGATCGACCGCGCCATGCTCGTAGAAGTCATTGTCTTCGGCCACGAGCACCGCGCGCCGCAGGTACGGCGAGATGCGCGCGTAGGGCACCGGACGGTAGAGGATGGTGTCGTCCTTTCCTTCGGCGCGCAGCTCCGCCTTGCGCTGCTCCATGAAGGCGGTCGTTTCGGGCCAATGCGTCGCCAGGATCGAGACGTCCGGAAAGGTGATCCACTCATACGCGACCAGGGCCGCGAGGAGCGCCACCACAAACAGAACCATCCACCGGCGGATCACGGTGGCGATTCTATCGGTGATCCGTGACGCCGCACGACCCATCCGGCCGCTGCACTACAATTCCGGCATGCGCCGGCTCGCACTGCTGCTCGTTTTGGCCGCCGTTCCGGTCTATGCGTTCCACCTCACTCCGCAGCCCGGAGCGCGGATCGGAGTGCTCCGCGCGGACGGGGAATCGCAGATCGTGCAGCGCGACCTTTGCAGTGAGCTCCGCGCGCTCGGATTCGACGCCTTCGACGCGCGCATCCCATTCGCAGATCTGACGCGCGGCGAGCGGCCGGCCGCCGATTTCTACGTCGACGTCGTCTCCACCCGCGCGGCCAACCACCCGGTGGCCGGCGGCGAGGTGGGAGACGGACGCGTCGGTGTCGACCTCGCGGTGGTCGTCTCGAACGTCGCCGCCGCGGTGCGCGTTTACGACGCAGCGACGCTCGAGTTGGTCGACCAGTACGACCTGCAGCAGGACCGGACCGCCGTGCTTCCGACGGCCATCGGTTTCGGGCGGTTTTTCTGGGCGCGCATCCCCCTTCCCTTCGTGCAGTCGGCGCAGATCCGCTCCGTGGCGCACGCGGTGGCGCACGAGGCCGCGCACAGGATCGCCGGGCAATGACTCCGCTGCTCGTCCTGACGACCGTCGGGACGTCGTTCGATGCCCGGTCGCTCGCGGCCGAGCTCGTCGAACAGCGCCTCGCGGCGTGCGTGAACATCGTTCCGCAGATCCACTCGGTGTACCGGTGGCACGGGAAGGTCGAGCGCGACGACGAGCAGCTCCTGATCATCAAGACGGCGCACGAGCGGCTCGACGCGCTGCAGTCCGCGCTCTTCGCGCGGCATCCGTACGAGGTCCCGGAGTTCGTCGTCCTGACGATCGAGCGACTTTCGAGCGCGTACGCCGAGTGGCTGATCGGATCGCTATCGCCGGCGCCATTCTCCCCGCTGTAGATCGCGACGCGGCTGGCAGCGAGCGGAGGCCGGCCGGGAACACGTTCCGGGCCGCCGCGCGTTACGATCTCCCGCACCCATGGATTCCATCGTCATTCGCGGCGCGCGCGAGCACAATCTCAAGAACATCGACGTCATCGTTCCCCGGAACAAGTTCGTGGTCATCACCGGCGTCTCCGGTTCGGGGAAGTCATCGCTGGCCTTCGACACGATCTTCGCCGAGGGGCAGCGGCGGTATGTGGAGTCGCTGTCGGCATACGCCCGTCAATTCCTCGAGCAGATGGAGAAGCCGGACGTCGATTCCATCGAGGGGCTCTCGCCGGCGATCTCCATCGAGCAGCGAACGACCTCCCGGAACCCGCGCTCCACGGTGGGCACGGTCACGGAGATCTACGACTATCTGCGCCTGCTCTACGCCTCGATCGGCACCCCGCACTGCACGAACTGCGGTCAGGAGATCCGTCCGCAGACCATCCAGCAGATGGTCGACCGGCTCCTGGGCCTTCCGCCGGCAACGAAGTTCACGATCCTCGCACCGTACATCCGCGGAAAGAAGGGCGAGTACCGCAAGCAGATGCTGCAGATGGTCAAGGAAGGCTTCACGCGGGCCGTCGTCGACGGCCACATGGTGGAGCTGGCCGAACCGCCGGCGCTCGACAAGCAGAAAAAGCACACCATCGATATCGTGATCGACCGCCTGGTCGTGAAGGAAGGGATCGCGCAGCGTCTGGCGGACTCGCTCGAGACCGCGACGCGCGTGGCGAAGGGGCTGGTCAAGATCCTGTACGCCGATTCGAAAAAGGAGGAGCTCCTCTCGCAGACCTACGCCTGCCCAGACTGCGGGATCTCCATCGGCGAGATCACGCCGCGGCTCTTCTCCTTCAATTCCCCGTATGGCGCGTGCCAGCGCTGCTCCGGCCTCGGCGTGCTGCTGGAAATGGATGAGGCGAAGATCGTCCCCGATCCGACGAAGTCGATCCAGGATGGGGCCATCGCCATCTGGAAGGAAGGGGCGGAGAACTGGCGCATCCGCCAGATCCACACCCTGGCGAAGCACTACAAATTCGCGCTGTCGACGCCGTGGAACAAGCTTCCGGAGAAGGCGCGCAACTGCGTCCTTTACGGTTCCGAGGACAAGATCCGGTTCGAGTTCCAGGGCAGCGACAGCTCGTACCGTTACACCGGCAACTACGAGGGGCTGATCCCCATGTTGCAGCGCCGTTACCACGAGTCGGACAACGACGACATCCGCGAGGAGATCGAGCGGTTCATGACGCCGAAGAAATGCCCCGACTGCGGCGGCCGCCGGCTCAAGGCGGAAGCGCTTGCGGTGACGGTGGCGGGCGAGCCGATCGACAAGGTGGTGGCCCAGCAGCTCGGAGAGGCGGAGGGATTCTTCAGGAACATCTCCCTGACCGGGCGCGAGGAAGCGATCGCCGGCAAGATCCTGAAGGAGGTGCGTGACCGCCTCGGGTTCCTCAACGCCGTCGGCGTCAGCTATCTGACGCTCGACCGCAACGCGGCGACGCTCTCCGGCGGCGAAGGGCAGCGCATCCGCCTGGCGACGCAGATCGGATCGAAGCTCATGGGCGTGCTCTATGTCCTCGACGAACCGTCGATCGGCTTGCATCAGCGCGACAACCGCAAGCTCCTCGATTCCCTCCTCGAGCTGCGCGACCTCGGCAATACGGTGATCGTCGTGGAGCACGATGAGGAGACGATCCACAGCGCCGATCACATCATCGATCTCGGCCCGCGCGCCGGCGCGCATGGCGGCGAAGTCGTGGCCGAAGGGTCCGTCGAGCAGATCAAGACGTTCCCCAGCTCGCTGACTTCGAAATACCTCCGCGGCGAGCTGCGGATCGATGTTCCCGAGGAGCGCCGCAGCCCGGGCGACAACGCTCTGGTGATCCGCGGCGCACGCCAGAACAACCTCAAGAACATCGACGTCACGATCCCGCTCGGTCTCTTCGTCGCGGTGACCGGTGTCTCGGGATCGGGAAAATCGACGCTGGTGAACGACATCCTCTACAAGGCCCTCTCGCGCCACTTCTACGACGCGAGCGACACGCCGGGCGAACACGACCGCATCGACGGCCTGGAGGAGATCGATAAGGTCATCGACATCGACCAGTCACCGATCGGCCGAACCCCGCGGTCGAATCCCGCGACCTACACACAGCTCTTCACCGAGATCCGCAACCTGATGTCGCAGACGCCCGAGGCCCGGATGCGCGGCTACGGGCCGGGCCGCTTCTCCTTCAACGTCAAGGGCGGCCGCTGCGAAGCGTGCCGCGGCGACGGACAGATCAAGATCGAGATGCACTTCCTCCCCGACATCTACGTCACCTGCGACGTCTGCGGGGGCAAGCGCTACAACCGCGAGACGCTGCAGGTCACGTACAAGGGGTCGTCCATCGCCGAGATCCTCGACATGACCGTCGAGCAGGCCCTGGCGACGTTCCGGAACATCCCCAAGATCGCGAACATCCTCCGCACGCTCGACGAGGTCGGGCTCGGCTACATCCGCCTCGGCCAGTCCTCGACCACGCTCTCCGGCGGTGAGGCGCAGCGGGTGAAGCTGGCCAAGGAACTGGCCAAACGCGCCACCGGCCGCACGCTCTACATTCTCGACGAGCCGACCACCGGCCTCCATTTCGACGACGTCGCCAAACTCCTGCACCTGATGCACGGCCTGGTGGAGCGCGGCAATACGGTCGTGGTGATCGAACACAACCTCGACGTGGTCAAGACCGCCGACTGGGTCATCGACCTCGGCCCGGAGGGAGGCGACTCCGGCGGACAGGTGATCGGCAGCGGGACCCCCGAAGAGATCGCACGCCTCTCGACGTCGACGGCGACATTCCTCCGCAAGGTCCTGCGCAACGTCAGCGTGGCGTGAGTTTTCCGGCGTGCTCTGTCGTATCATTTGGTTCGTGGATATCCAACCATCCCACCAGAAAAGGAGTCCTCGGATGAACCGCTCACTGCAATCGATGGCCATCGTCCTCTGCTGTCTCGCCGCCGCCGCATGCCGCCACAACCAGAAGGTCGCCCCGAAAGTCGCGCCGGCCGCGGAGTCCGCTCCGGTCACCAGCGTCGAATCGCCGGCGAACGACTTCAAGACGCCCGAACCGGCAGTGGTACCGGAACCGGCGCCGGAGATGTCGCTGCGCGATGCGTTCTTCGATTTCGACTCGTCGACGCTTGGGGACAATGCGCGCGCGAATCTGTCGGATTCGGCGGGCTGGATCAAGAGTCATCCGAACGATTCACTGCTGATCGAAGGACACTGCGACGAGCGCGGAACCGAGCAGTACAACCTGGCGCTCGGCGAGCGGCGTGCCTGGGAGGCGAAGTCCTACCTCGCCGTGCTGGGCATCGATACGTCGCGCATCAAGACGATCAGCTACGGCAAGGACCGGCCCTTCGCGCCCGGACACGACGAAGATGCTTGGGCCCAGAACCGCCGTGCGCATCTCGTCGTGACGCCGTAATCGGCTGCCACTACAATCGGCGGCATGAAGCGCTGGATCGCCGTCCTGCCACTCCTTGCCGCCACCTCGCTGTTCGGGATCGAGGCGGACGACTGCTCCGCCGCGAATCAGCTCGCGGCGCTCTATGCCTTGCGCGGCGTGATGCTGCGGAACTCGTCGTCGTATGACGTCGACCGGTTCATCGACGACAATGTGAACCAGTTGCGGGAACCGATGGCCGGCGGCGGCTTCCGCTGGGTGCGCTGGGTGCGGCCATCCGGGAATCCTCCGTTCGACAAGAAGGGCCATGAGGTCGCCGCGGTCCACGGCAGCGGCACCGACCACTTCGAAGCGTCCGGCAATCACGTCTTCGGCGTGCGCATCGCCGTACCCGCCAAGCGCTCACTGTTGCATGGGAACAATGCCGTCTACGTCGGCAGCGTCCACGTCCGCTATACCTTCAACGACCGTGAACGGACGAAGGACGAGACCATCGACGGGTGGATGAATCCCGATACGACGCGGACGATCG
>DATFUW010000058.1:0-5232 GCA_035260605.1 Thermoanaerobaculia bacterium
TCGGACAGGCCATCCTCTCCATCCACGCCGTCAAGGCGGTGGCCATCGGCGACGGCGTCGCCGCTGCACGCCGCGTCGGATCTGAAGTCCATGACGCCATTCATTTCGACGACGCGCGGCGCTATCACCGCACCACGAACCGGGCCGGCGGGATGGAAGGGGGAGTCACGAACGGTCAGGATGTCGTCGTGCGCGCGTTCATGAAGCCGATCTCCACGCTGCGCCGCGGCATGCCGTCGGTGGACATCGACACGCGCGAGCCGCACCGCTCGCAGTGGGAGCGGAGCGACGTCACCGCCCTCCCGGCCTGCGGCGTGGTCTGCGAGGCGATGCTGGCCCTCGTCCTGGCCGATGCCATGCGCGAGAAATTCGGCGGCGACTCGCTCGAAGAGATGAAGCGGAACCACGATACTTACGCCGCGTCGCTGCGTTCGTATTGAGGCCGGTCGAACATGACGCATTTCGTTCATGGCCCGCGGGGCCGCTTGCATGTCGACGATGGCGGGAGCGGCCCGGGCCTCCCCATGCTCTTCGTGCACGGCAACGGCGCGAACCTCGGGCAGTGGCGCGTGCAGCTCGATCATCTCCGCGCCTCCCGGCGCGCCGCGGCTTTCGATCTGCGCGGGATGGGAAAGTCGGAGGTGCCGGCAGACGGCGATTACTCCGTCGCCGCGATGGCCGGCGACGTGCAGGCGGTCGTCGATGCGCTGAACCTCGATCGCTTCGTGCTCGCCGGCCACTCCTACGGCGGCACGGTGGTGGCGGCGTACGCGGCGAAGCATCCCGAGCGGCTGGCGGGCGTCGTCTTTGCCGATGCCGGCGGCAACGTGCGCATCGACGACGCGGAGGCGGAGGCTTTCCTCGGCGAGCTTCGAAAGGAGAAGGATCGTTTCGTCCGCAACTGGTTCGCTCCGATCCTGGCGCCGTCTTCGGACGCCGTTCGTACGGCCATCTTCGAATCGGTGGATCGCACTCCGCTCGACGCATTCGCCGAAGCGCTCGACGGAATGCGGGCCGTCGACATGGGCGCGCTCCTCGCGGCGTACCACGGCCCGCGCCTGGCGATCGCCGCCGCGGACATCGAAAATCCCTCCTCGCTGCACGTCCAGTTCCCCGCCGTGCCGGTGGAGAAGATGCACGGCACCGGGCATTGGCTGATGATGGACCAGCCCGAGGAGTTCAATCGGCTGCTCGACGAGTTCCTGGTTTCGATCGACCGCGCCGGTCAGTAGATCCCCGGAATGAGCCGTTTGGTCCGGGCGGCATAGGCTCGATACTCGTCGCCCAGCGCGTCGATCAGCGCGCGCTCCTCGACCGAGACGCGATAGGCCACACCTGCCAGCGCGAAGAGCACGACGGCCGCGAGGCTGAGCCAGTTGCCGAACGCCAGGCCGAGGCCGGTGGACGACAGAAGGCTCCCGGAGTACGACGGGTGGCGGACGAAGCGGTAGAGCCCGTGCTGAATCACTTTGTGATCGGGGGCGATGGCTACGTCGACGGTGAAGTACTTCTTCAGCGTGCCGATGGCCGTCCAGCGGGCCGCGATCCCGACGAAGATCAGGGCCAGGCCGCCCCAGAACGCATACGGCCGGATCGGCGGCGGCATCCGCGCGGCGCGCACGGCGGTGAGCATGCCGCCTGCGAACGGTCCGCCGGCGAACGCGACCCACATGGCGTGGATCGACAGCCGGTCGCGCGATGACGCGCCGGTGATCGACGAGCGCCGCCGGATGGCGATCACGATTTCCGAGGCCACCCAGAATCCGCTCACGACGATGAGGATGAGGCCCGGATTCATGGCCATAATGTACGCGTGGACAAGCAGAGAGTTCGAGAGTTCTTTCCGGTCACGGGCAATCTGGTGTACTTCAACCACGCCGCGGTAGGCCCGCTCTCCACGCCAGCCTGCGAGGCCATCGAGCGCTTCGCGCGCGATCAGCGCGACCTCGGCGCGCTGCACTGGCGCGAGTGGTACGCGGAGTACGACCGCCTCCGCGCGTCCGCTTCGCGCCTGATCGGCGCGCAGCCCGACGAGATCGCCATCCTCAAGAACACCTCGGAGGCGCTTTCGTTCGTGGCCCAGGGCTACCGATGGGAGAGGGGAGACAACGTCGTCACCACGGCGGTCGAGTTCCCCTCGAACTACACCCCGTGGAGAAACTTGCAGAAGCGAGGGGTGGAGTGCAGGGTGGCGCGCGTGCCGACGGTGGAGGCCATCGAGCCGCTTCTCGACGCCCGGACGCGGATCGTGGCCGTCGCTTCGGTCGCCTTTCACAACGGCTTCACCGCCGACCTCGGGGCCATCGGCGAGCTTTGTGCCCGGAGCGGCGCCCTGCTCTGCGTCGACGCCATCCAGAGCCTGGGCATGCTGCCGATGGACGTGCGGCGCTCGAAGATCGCCTTCCTCGCCGCCGACGGGCACAAATGGATGTGCGGGCCGGAGGGGGCCACGATCTTCTACGCCGCCGCGGAACATCGCGACCGGCTCGAGGTCCTGGAGCACGGCTGGACCAATGTGAAACGCCGCGGGGCGAGCTTTCTGGAAGCGGCCCCCGAGCTGCTCCCCGACGCCCGGCGTTTCGAGGCCGGTTCGCTGAGCACGGTCGGCGTCCACGGCCTGCGCGCTGCCATCGACCTGCTGCTGGAGATCGGAGTGGAGGCCATCGCCGCGGAGGTCATCCGGCTCGCCGCCCGGCTGGCGGAGGGCCTCGGCGAGATCGGCTGGCGGGTCATGAGCCCGCGCCCCATCGCCTCCGGGATCATCGGCGCGACTCCACCATCTGTAGAGCCGTCGCTGCTCAAGTGGCATCGCACGCTCGAAGAGCACAAGATCGTCTGCGCGCCGAGAGAAGGGATGCTGCGCTTCTCGCCGCACTTCTACAACGACGAAGAGGAGATCGAGCGCGTCATCGGCGTGCTGCGCGCTTGACCACACGCTGCACGCGGCCCATCATCCATTCATGCTGACGACGATCGCGGTGGTGGCGGTGGGGGCCCTGGGCCTGGGGGTGATCCTCGGATGGCTTCTCGGCAGTCCGCGCGTGCATCGCGCCGAGGTGGCGAGGGCCGTGGCTCAGACGCGGCTCGAGGAGATGGAGATGGCGCGGGCCACGGTGGGCGACGCCTTCGCGGCCGAGGCGCAGAAGGCCTTCCGCAACGTCGGTGAGTCGCTCGTGACCATGAACAAGACCCAGGTCGACGGCTCGCTGGAGACCAAGCGGGCGGAGATCGAGGCGCTGCTGGCGCCCCTGCGCGAGATGCTCGATCAGTACCGCGGCGAGGTGGTCAAGAGCGAACGGGTGCGCAACGAGGCCTACGGCGGGCTGCAGCAGCAGATCCTCTCGCTGCTCTCGGCGCAGCAGTCGGCCCAGCGCGAGGCCTCCCGCCTGGCGAACGCGCTGCAGTCGCCGACGGTGCGCGGCTCGTGGGGGGAGAACTCGCTCAAGCGCTGCGTGGAGATGGCCGGAATGAGCGAGTTCTGCGACTTCGACACGCAGGAGACGTTCTTCGGCGACGAAGGGCGGCGGGTCCGTCCCGATCTGATCGTGCGACTGCCGAACAAGCGGGTCATCGCCGTCGACGCCAAGGTCCCGCTGACGGAATTTCAGGCCGCGGCCAACGAGCCGGACGAAGCGCAGAAGCAGGGGCTGCTGCTGGGGCACGCGAAGACGCTGCGCCGCCACATCGACTCGCTGAGCCGGCGCGAGTACCAGTATTCGATCGGCGAGACGCTCGACTTCACCGTGATGTTTCTGCCTGGAGAGCATTTCCTGTCCGCGGCCCTGGTCACCGACGCCTCGCTGTTCGAGTACGCGGTGAATAAGAAGATCTACCTGGCGTCGCCGACGGTGCTGTTGCCGCTACTGCGCGCCGTGGCCGCCGGCTGGAAGGCCGAGCGCACCGAGGAGAACGCCAAGCGGATGCACGACGCAGGCGTCGAGCTGTTCAACCGCTTCGTCAAGATGATGGAGCTGTTCGCGGACCTCGGTTCGGGGCTGGCGCGGACGGTGGAGAAATACAACGCGGTGGTACGTTCCATCGACTCGCGGCTGTGGCCGAAGGCCGAAGAGCTGCAGCGGATGTCGGGGAGCGGCAAGGATCTCGCCGCGCCGGAGCAGATCGAGGCCGTCCCGCTGGAGTCGTCGAAGCTGCGCCTGACGATGCAGGACGAGAACCCGGCCGACGTCGTCCCGTTCGAAAAGTAGCCCCCCCCTCTGTAGAGCCGGCTCTCAGCCGGCTGGATTCTGTAGAGCCGGCTGGACCCTGCACGCTTCGACGTCGATGGGAGCGGGGGCAGCTTCTTCCCGCCAGGGAGATCGACTGGGCGGGCGAAGAGGCCAGCGGCCGCACAGCTCGGCGTGTTGGCCACATCGCTCGCCGGGGAGAGGGCCAGCGAGAAAGTCGCTTGAGGTATCGATCTGCATCGATTTCTAGCGGTCAGGTTGTGCTGCGCTGCTCAATGTTTGTCATAGCGGCGGGCTGCCCAACTCATAGGACTCTTTCCCGCATCCTGATCGGCGTGCTCATCCGATTCTCGTCCACGGCACGCCCACTCTTTCCACCACGACCTTTGTGTGGCCCGATGCAGTAAAGAGTCCTATGAGTTAGGCCCGAAATCGCGTCTGAGCCTACCCCGGTTTCGTGGACGGGTTAGTAGTTGGGCGACGACGGAACGAGCCATCGGCGGTATCGGGCGGGGGTGGGGCAGGTACACGCAAGCCGATCCGTTGGGGCTTCGCGTACGAGCCGCGGAGACACCGATCCTCGACGCGACTTGCACAAACCGCCGCTCCCGTAGAAGAATCGACGCGGTGTCCAGCCGCTCCCGTTCCACGCTTCGAATCACGCTCCTCATCGCGCTCGCGTCCCTCGGCCTCGCCGTCGGCCTGATGTTCGTCGGCCACCGGCTTTGGGGCCGCGGGGATCTCCTCGATGCATTCCGGCGCGTTCTGGCTTCGTCGGTTCTCCTTCCGTTCGTTCTGGTCCTTTGCGCGATCCCGTTTGCCGCGGCGGGGGCCCTCGGCGCGATCGTCCTGCGGCGGAGGCCGCCGCGGGCGCGGCTTCGCATGGCCGCCTGGATCTCGATGGCCGCGACCGCGGGTGGCGGCGCGCTGGCCGAGGTTCTCACCTGGCGCGCGATCTTCGAGGGGGCGCGGCCGCTCACGGCGATCGCCTTTTTCATCCTGCCGTTCGGCAGCGTCCTCTGCGCCGCGGTCGTCTTCGCCATGGCCA
>DATFUW010000059.1:0-5342 GCA_035260605.1 Thermoanaerobaculia bacterium
CCGCGCGGCGTGCAGAAACCCGCCGAGGATGCGCACCTTGGTCGGCGTCCGGTAGCGGCCGGCGCGCAGAATGCCACTGCAATCGATGCCCTGCGAGGTCATGGCATCGATCAGGGCGTCGCCGTGCGCGTCGCGGCCGAGCACCGACACGGGGATCGGCAGCCCGCCGAGAGACAGGATGTTGTTGATCGCGTTTCCGCCACCGCCCAGCAGGACGTCGTCCCGCACCTGCCGCAGGATCAGCACCGGAGCTTCCCGCGAGATCCGTTTCGGCGTGCCGTAGACGAAGCGGTCGGCCACGATGTCGCCATAGACGACGATCAGCTTCCCTTTCATCGCCTCGGTGAGCTGCAGGAGGCGCGTGCGTGCGAACACCGAGAAAGGATACAGGGTTGGCAGGGTGGAGGGCTGGCAACCCTCATCCGCGACGCATGAGCTCCACCTGCTCCCGTTCCTCCGGATTCAGCACGGCATCGACGTCGAGCACGAGCAGCACCTCGTCGTCGTGCTGGGCGATGGCCACGAGAAACTCGCCGCGCACGCCACGGATCAGGGCCGGGGCCGGAAGGAGCTGGTCCGCCTCGAGCGTCAGCATCTTGCGCACCTCGTCGACCTTCAGCCCGACGACTCCCGCGGGGGTGTGCGTGAGGAGAACGAGCGGCTGTTCGGCGCTTTCCCTGCGGGCCGGATGGACGCGGGTGGCGAGGTCGATGATGGGCACGGCCTCGTCGTGCAGCACGACGACCCCCTCGATGAACTGCGGCGCGGTCGGGATGGGCATCGACCCCTCGTAGGGAACGATCTGCCGGACGGCCATGATGTCGATCAGAAAGGTCTCCGGACCGACCCGAAAAGCGACGAAGCGGAGCTGGCGCGGACTCACACCCGCACCCGGAACTTGTGAATCTCCTCATCGAGGCTGCGGATGGCCTCGGACAGCATGGCCAGCGAATCGCTCATCTCCTCGGCCACGTCGCGGTTGCTCTCGGCGATGGAGCGCACCTGCTGCATCGTGGCGATGATCTTCTCGCTCTCGCCCGACTGGTTCGTCGCCGCGTGGAAGATCTCGTGGATGCGCTCGATCATCCGCTCGGCCGAGGCGGAGATCATCGCCGAGCCCGACCGCTGCTCGGCCATCGCCTGGCGGACGTAGCGCGTCACGTCGCGCATCGACTCCACTGCCTCCATGATGTGGTTCGATCCCTGCGCCTGCTGCGCCGTGGCGCCGTTGATCTGGCGCACCATCTCCTGGAGCTTGTCCACCGCGCGCGTGACCGTCTCGCTTCCTTCGGCCTGCTCGTTCGTCGCCGCGGCGATTTCCTTGCCCATGCTCGAGGCGCTCGTTGCGGAATCGAGGATGTTCGTCAGCGCCTTTCCGGCCTGGTGCGAACGGGCCACCCCTTCCTCGACGAGCTTCGTCCCCACGGCCATCGAGGCCAGCGCATTGCCGACCTCCTGCTGCACCGAGCCGATCAGCGCGCCGATCTCGCGCGTCGACGAGGAAGTCCGCTCCGAAAGCTCGCGGATCTCGGCGGCCACCACCGAGAAGCCTTTCCCCTGCTCGCCGGCCTGCGCCGCCAGGATCGCGGCATTGAGCGCCAGAAGGCTCGTCTGCTCGGCAACGTCTTCGATGACGTTGAGGATGCGGCCGACGGCATTGGAGCGTTCGCCGAGCCGGAGCATCACGTTGTTCGCGTCGACGACCGCCTTGCGGATCTCCTCCATCGCCTGGATCGTTTCGCCGACCGCGCGCATGCCGGTCTGCGCCGCGTCGGCCGCCGTGAGCGACAGGTCGTACGAACGGGCGGCGTTCGATTCCACCTGGGCGATCGACGCGCTCATCTCCACCATGGCGGACGACGTCTCGCTGACGAAGCTCGTCAGATACTCGATGTTGTGGTCGACTTCGCCGATCGAGCTCACCATCTGCTCGGTGGCCGTGGCCGTCTCCTCGACCGCACGGAACAGCGTTTCGGTCTGGCGCGTGACCTCTTCCATCGACGCGGCCATCTCCAGCATCGACGCCGAGGTCTCCTCGGACGATTCCGAGAGCGACTCCACGTTGTCGGTGATCTTGCGGATCCCGCTGGTCAACTGATCGACCGAGCGGTAGGTGTCGTCGAGGATGGCGTGCTGCTCATCGACGCGCTCCACCACCGTGCGCGTGCGCGAGCCGACGGTCTCGAACACCGACTTGAGCTGCGCCTGCGAGCGCGCCAGTTTCCCCACCGTCCGCTCCAGACTCGCGGCCATGGCGTTGAATGCCTCGGCCAGCGATCCGATCTCGTCCGATTCCACGAGCCCCGTCCGCTGCGTCAGATCGCCCTGCGCCAGCGACTTTGCCGTCTTCGACAGTTCGGACACCGGCCGGATGATTACTCCCGAAGTGAAGAAGCCGAGGACCAGGGCCACGGCCAGGGCCACCAGCCCGACGAGCAGATAATCGGTGAACGCCGATCCGCGGCCGCTGTGAATGCGCCACTGCTCGAGCCCCACGGCGAGCAGCGTGATGAGCAGAGTCTGGACGACGAAGGCCGCGACGAATTTCGTCCGCAGCCGAACGGGCCGCGCGCGCGGGGACGCACTCTCGCCGGACAGCATGGACGCCCGCAAGTGTAACGCGCGCTGCTATCATCCGCGCATGCCGCTCATCCGCTGTCCGAAATGCGGCCAGGCGTACGACGTCCCGGGCGCGGTCGCGGTGCGTCTCCCGAACTCCATCGCCCCCTGCTCGTGCGGCGAATGGCTCGCCGGCAGCAAGGCGGCGCTGCTCGCGCGAATGCTCAATCCCGACACCATTCAGGAGATCGACCTGCAGCCGTACAAGGTCGACCAGCCCGAGGAACCGCGCACCGGAAACGCTGCGGAAGTTCCTCCCGGCCAACCGCGGTCCCTGCGCATCGTCGCCCAGACCGCGGGAACGTCGGTCGACCGCGTCTTCACCATCGGCCGGCATGCGCTGTGGATCGGGCGCAAGGGATGTCACATCGAAATCGACGAGGCCGACCTCGACATCCGCCACTGCTCGATCGAGCTGCACGGCGACGAGCTCGTGGTGCGCGATGCCGACTCGCACACCGGGACCTTCCTCGACGGGCGCCGCATCACCGACTCCGCGCTGACCGAGGGGGTGCACCTGCTGCGCGCCGGAACGGCGCTGATCAGCGTCGAACCGACCGAGGAGCCGGGCGTCGACGTCCAGCCGATGCGCCTGCGCACCACCGAGGTCCTCGAGGACTCGACCCTCGGCAGAAAGTTGCGCCAGCGCGCCGCCGAAGAAAGCGGCCCGAAACGCAACATCCTGATCTGCATCGAAGGGCCGCTCAATGGCCAGGAGTTCGAGATCCCCGCGACGGGACTGGTGGTCGGCCGCGAAGGGCATGTGCGGGTCCCCGACGAGTTCCTGTCGCGCAAACATTTCGAGGTGATCGCCGACGCCGACGGATCCATCCGAGTGCGCGATCTTGGAAGCCGCAACGGCACGTTTCTCAATTCGCTCCCGGCGCAGAACACGCGCGTGCACGGCGGCGACGAGATCCGCGCGGGCAACAACCGATTTCGCATCGAACAGCGGGCTTGACGGCGCGGATCTTCGGTATACTCCGCGCCAATTCCGGAGACAGCCATGCGGAGAATCGCTGAAGCTGCAGGACGCGTGTTGAGACCGCTCTCCGCGATGCTCAACACCCGCTTGAAACTGGAGAACGGCACAGCGGCCGACGAGAACGGATCGACGATCTGGGTCGGAGGAGGAAACCTCGTCGTCCGTGCCGCCGACGGGCGCGAATTTTCCGCCGTCGAACGCGACTTCGTGCGCGAGACGTTCGAGCTGCTCCGGCTGGCCGAGGAGAGCGACGCCAGGCTGCGGTCCTACGAGGAGCGTGTCGGCGGCCTGGAACGCGAGAACCTCGATCTGATGATGCAGAAACGGATGCTCGAGGAGATCTCCGCGCGCGACTCGCTCACCGGTCTGTACAACCGCTGGTACGTCATGGAGAAGATCGAGTCGGAGATGAACCGCTCGCTCCGGCACGGAGCGCCGATGTCGCTGCTGATGCTCGATCTCGATCATTTCAAGCATGTCAACGACTCGTTCGGGCACAGCGTCGGCGACGAAGTGCTGAAGTCGGTCGGGCAGGTCCTGCGTGACAGTTGCCGGGTGTACGACGTGCCGGGGCGGTACGGCGGCGAGGAGTTCTGCATCGTCCTGCCGGAGACGCGGATCAGCAGCACCACCAGCGTCGCGGAACGCATCCGCATCCGTCTGGCGCAGACACAGCTGGCCATCGGCGGGCAGTCGATCAACGTCACGGCGTCGATCGGCGTGGCTGGGATGGAGTCGTCGCACGAGGAAGGGCTGGTCAGCGCCGCGGCCCTGATCGAGCGCGCCGACCGCGCGCTCTACGCGGCGAAACATCACGGCCGCAACCGCGTCGAGCTGTGGCTCCCGGAGCAGGAGCCGCCCAACAACCTCGAACACTGATCGCTCACGGCAGGTGCGGGTGGAGCATGCGCGGGAATAGCACGAGGTAGCGCGGCTGGAACAGCGCCATGTCGAGCGCGAAAAACCCGGTGCTCAGCGCCAGGGCGACGGCGAATCTCGCCAGATCGCTCGCGCGTTTCGGCCGCATGCGCAGGTAGGCCCACAGGCAGCCGATGACTACCAGGAGATTCCCCACCCAGGCGGGGACGGCGATGATCTGATCGACACGCTGCAACTCGCCGGTCCGCATCCACTGCCCGAGCCAGTGGAGTCCGTTGAAGAAGAACGTCGTGGCGAACAGGTTCGCGTAATCCCATGCCCCCGCGGCGGCGATCCCGATGAAGTACCCCCACCGGCTGCGCCTGAGGGCCAGGATGATCGTGGCGACGTACATCCAGGCCTGAAAGAAATGCAGCCAGCGGATGTCGGCCTCCATGACCCCGGTGAGTAAGAGGATGGCCATGAACAGCGAGGCGCCCGCGAGAATCAGCCATTCCGCCGTGCCGGGTCGCTCGAACCGTTCCATCGACATGCGATTACGCCGATCACATTCTCCGGTTGCGGTTCGTCAATTGCTAGCGGGCAGTCCGCGCGAATGGGACGACAGGAGGTCATCCGATGAAAATCAAACTGACCAGCGTGTTTGTCGATGACCAGGAGAAGGCGCTGCGTTTCTACACTGAAGTGCTGGGCTTCACGAAGAAGGCGGACTTCCGGCAGGGAAGCTCTGAACAAGTCCAATGGCCGTCGCTGATGGCGCTTGGCGGTCGGATGCGAGGCGCGAGGAGGAGGCGATGCGGTGGCATCGCTGACGACGAGCAACGAAGCAGACGCCCGGCAACCGCCATCAGCCCTGCGG
>DATFUW010000060.1:0-2604 GCA_035260605.1 Thermoanaerobaculia bacterium
CTGCGCGAGGAGAATTTCCAGCCGCCACTCCTCCTCGCGGCCGAAGAAAGCGCGAGAGAGCCAGTGCTAGAAGTTCGTCCGGTTTCGCTCCTCCAATGATGACGGCCGACCGGTGTGTTTGGTCCTTGAAATCATCGACGAATCGAAGGAAGGACCGCTCATCGATGATGTCCGTGAGCGCGCGAATTACATGGATATCAAATAGAGTGGAGGCCAAATTCGCGACTCCGGGGAACGACGCGGAGGAGCGGCCTGACTTCTCTGTGTCCTCTGAGCCTCTGTGGTGAACGGTTCTCCGTCACGTCCCCGAGTGACGCCCGTCATGGCCCGATGTTCCCCCCGCGCATGAAGCTGGCTGCATGCGCAAAGCCATCGACTTCATGTACTACGTCGCCACGCGCGAGTTCATGGAGCAATGGGACCGCAATAAAGAAGGTGAGCTGCTCTGCCGCATGGAGCGCTCCATCGGCGGGCTCCCGCGCTTCGACTCCATCGAGGCAATGCTCCACAAGATGGACGAGGCGGGTGTTGAAAAAGTCCTCATCACCCAGACCAAGATGTGGTCGTACTGGCGGAAGTGGATGTACATGGACACGCAGCTCGACGACGTCCTCCAGTACACCGAGCGCTACCCCGACCGCTTCGCGGGGCTCGCCGGGTACAACCCCTTCCGCATCCGCGAGAGCCTTCAGGAGATCGAGACCGCGGTCACGAAGCACGGCTTCAAGGGCGTCTACGTCCACATCTACGGCTTCGACATTCCGCTCGACGACCGCAAGATGTATCCGCTCTACGCGAAATGCGCGGAGCTCGACGTGCCGGTCTCGCTGCAGGTGGGACACGTGCTCGAGGCCATGCCCAGCGAGGGGGGCCGGCCGATGCTGCTCGACCGCATCGCCTGCGACTTCCCCACCCTGAAGCTCATCGGCGCGCATACCGGCTGGCCGTGGGTCGATGAGCTGCTGTCGGTCTGCTACAAGTGGGACAACATCTGGTTCGGCATCGATGCCTGGATGCCGAAGTATCTGGCTCCGCAGATCGTGCAGTTCCTCAACAGCCGCCTCGGGCGCGACCGCTGTCTGTGGGGAACGAACGGGCTCCCGTGGAAGGAGTCGCTCGACCAGCTCGACACGCTGGGACTGAAGCCCGACGTGAAGCAGAAGCTGCTGTACGACAACGCGGCGGAGCTGTTTCGGATCCGTACGCGCGCAGAGGAGATGGCATGCACAACGGCCACGGCAGACTTGTCGATCTGAGCGGGCAGTCGGTCGTGGTGACCGGCGGCGCGCGCGGCATCGGGCGCTCGATCGTGGAGCAACTCGCGCAGTGCGGGGCCGAGGTGCTGATCGGCGACCTGCGCCTCGAGGCCGCGCAGGTCACGGCCAGGGAGATCCAGGAGCGGACCGGCCGGCGCATCGAAGCGCTGCAGGTCGACGTCTCCGACTACGAGCAGGTGCGCCGTTTCGCCGAGGATGCGGTGGCCCGCATGGAGAAGATCGACATCCTCATCAACGACGCGGGATGGGACCGCCTGACGCCGTTCCTCAAGACGACGCCCGACATGTGGGACAAGATCATCGCCATCAACTACAAGGGCGTGATCCACACCTCGTACGCCTTCCTGCCGCACATGGTGGCGCGCAAGAGCGGCTGCATGGTCAACGTCAGCTCGGACTCGGCGCGCGTCGGCTCGTTCGGCGAGGCGATCTACGCGGGGTCGAAGGCGGCGGTGGTGGCGTTCTCCAAGACGCTGGCACGCGAGCATGCCCGCGACAACATCCGCGTCAACATCGTCTGCCCCGGACTCGCGGAGACGGCGCTGGTCGACGAGATGAACGAGGACGAATTCGCGCGCAAGATCCTCGGCGCGATCGTCAACGCCATCCCCATGAAGCGCTTCGCCAAGCCGGAGGAGATCGCCTCCATGGTCGTCTTCCTGGCCTCCGACGCCAGCCGCTACATCACCGGCCAGGTGGTGTCGGTGGACGGCGGACTGACCATGGTGGGATGAACGATGAGCGACGTCCTGCAGCGGTGCGAGGATCTGATCACCGACGTCGATTTCACCTCGATCGCGGCGTGGAAGGAGGCGCATCAGGGCGGAAAAGTGATCGGATACTTTCCGGTCTACGCGCCGGCGGAGATCATTCACGCCTGCGGGGCGCTGCCGGTCGGGCTGCACGGCGCGGGCGACCGGCTCGACTTGCAGCACGCCGACTCGCGGTTCGGTTCGTTCATCTGCTCGATCTGCAAGACGACGCTGGAGCTCGGGCTGACCAGGCGCCTCGAGACGTTCGACGGACTGCTCTTCACGTCGATCTGCGACGTGGCGCGCAACCTCTGTTTCGTCATGAAGCGGAACTTCCCCGACAAGTACATCGACTTCATCCACCTGCCGCACAACAATCCGTCCGACGCGGCGGCCGACTTCCTCGCCGCCGACTACGACCGCGTGCGCTGGGAGCTGTGGAAGCTCACCGGGCGCCATGCCGATGATGACGCGCTCCGCCACGCGATTGAGATCTACAACGTCAACCGCAGTCTCACGAACGATCTGTACGCGCTGCGGGCAGGCGCGCCGGAGCTGCTGAGCACGCTCGAGCT
>DATFUW010000061.1:0-4309 GCA_035260605.1 Thermoanaerobaculia bacterium
CCTTTGCTCATCGGCGGCGCGACGACCTCGAAGCTGCACACCGCCGTGAAGATCGCCCCGGGCTATTCCGCCGGAACGGTACACGTGCTCGACGCTTCGCGCGCGGTCGGCGTGGTGAACTCGCTGCTGACGCGACAGCGCGACGAGTTTGTCCGCTCGGTCCGCGCGGAATTCGAGAAACTACGCGAGACGCGCAAGACGCACACCCTCACCCTGCTGCCCCTCGAGGAGGCACGCCGTAGAAAACCGGCGCTCGACTACGGCACTCCTCCGCGCCCGACGTTCTTCGGAGTCCGGGCGTACGATGACTTTCCGCTCGAGCGCATCGAGCCGCTCATCGACTGGACACCGTTTTTCCAGACGTGGGAGCTGCGGGGACGTTTCCCCGCGATCCTCGACGAACCACGCGCCCGCGAGCTGCACGACGACGCGCGGAAGCTCCTGGCCGAGATCATCCAGAAGCGGCTCCTCACGGCGCGCGCGGCGTACGGTTTCTGGCGCGCCGGTGCCACGGGCGACGACATCGAACTGTACTCGGACGAGACCCGCCATGAGGTCATGGCCTGCGTCCACACGCTGCGGCAGCAACAGGAGACGACCACCGGCAGGAATCTGGCGCTCGCCGATTTCGTCGCGCCGAAGGAGAGCGGCATCGCCGACTACATCGGCGCGTTCGCCGTCACCGCGGGGATCGGCGTCGACGAGCTCGTGGCCCGCTTCGACCGCGACCATGACGACTACAACTCGATCATGACCCGCGCGCTGGCCGACCGCCTCGCCGAAGCGCTCGCCGAGGTGCTCCACCGCGAAGCGCGGCGGGCGTGGTACGCGCCCGACGAGAACCTCTCGAACGAGGATCTGATCGCTGAGCGGTACCGCGGTATCCGGCCGGCGCCGGGATACCCGGCATCACCCGATCACACGGAGAAGCAGACGCTGTTCGCGTTGCTCGACGCCGGACGGCTGGGGATGCATCTGACGGAGAGCTGCGCGATGCTTCCCGCGTCCTCGGTCAGCGGGCTCTATTTCGCGCACCCCGAGGCCCGCTACTTCGCAGTGGGAAAGATCGGACGCGACCAGGTGCTCGATTACCAGGGCCGAAAGGCACTGCCACTCGGTCAGGTCGAGCGCTGGCTCGCGCCGATCCTGGCGTACGAATGAGGGGACCGAGGTCCCGTCATTTCACGTACTTCAGCATCTCCCTGGCCGTCGACACGTCCTTGCCGTTCGGGTCGAGCTCGATGTACTTCTGCAGGTTCGTGCGCGCGTCGGCGTTCTTCTGCATCCGCGCATAGAGCATTCCGAGCTCGTAATAGGCGCGGGCGAACTTGTCGTCGGCGGCGATGGCCTGCTTGAGGAGCGGTTCGGCGGCGGAGTCCTTCCCTGCATTGATCAGCTTGGCCGCGTCATTGAACAGCACGTTGGCGTCGGCCGGCATCTTCGTCTTCGCTTCCGCCGCTTTGGCCTTGTCCCCCGTCGCGGTGTAGGCGGCGTAGAGCACGGTGTACATGTCCGGCTCGTCGGGATCGATGGCCAGCGCTTTGGTCGCGGCGTCGATGGCTTTCGGCCATTCTTTCGTCTGCAGTGCCGCGCGGGCGAGTGCCTGCCACGCCGCGGTCAGGTCCGGCTTGGCGGTGACCGCTTCTTCGAATTTCGCGACCGCACCGGGATAATCGCCGGCATTGAATTTCAGCGCTCCGTCGTTGTAAGCGGCCACGGCGGGATCGGGCTTGGCCTCGGCGGCGGGAGCAGCGGCGGCCGGTGCGGCGTTCGCGGGCTCCAGCTCGATGTCCTTGGTCGTCACCTCGCCGAGCTTCATCTTCACCGGTTCCTCGAGCGGCTGATATCCCGGCGCCGACCAGGTGACGGCGTACGGCAGCGTGGCGTCGATGACCAGGACCCGATACGTGCCGTCCTTGTCGCCTTTGTACTCTCCCTTGAAGTTCCGCCCGCCGGTGGAAACGAGCGTGATGGTCACGTTCGGAATCGGCTGGTGCGTCACCGCGTCGGTGATCTTTCCAGCGAGGCGCCCCTCGCCGACGGCCAACGCGTTGACGGCCACAGCAGTCATGGCCAGCAAAGACAACGCGACTGTTCTGCGCATGTGTGATCTCCCTGTGTGATCTGTTCCCTCTGGGCAAACCCCGGCTCAGCTCGAGCCATTCCGAACCGGATGGTCTTCGAAGCTGAGGTACGTCTGGTCTTTCAGGCCGCGTTCGAAGTCCTGCAGCAGGCGCATTCCTTCGCTCGGTTTGAAACGGTCTTCCTTGATCGCCGCATCGATCTGCGCCTTCATGCGCTTCTCGATGTCGCGCCAGTCGTACTGCGTCATGGCCAGCACTTCCCCGATGCTCTGACCCGGAATTTCTTCTTCGATGTAGAAGCCGCTCTCCTCGTCGGGATCGAGGAAGACGTGGACCTCGTTCACGCGGCCGAAGAGGTTGTGGATGTCGCCCATGATGTCCTGATAGGCGCCGGTGAGAAACACGCCGAGGTAGTAGGCTGCGCCGTTGCGGAGCTCGTGCAGCGGAAGTGTCTCGCGCACGTCGTAGAGATCGATGTACTTCGACACTTTGCCGTCGGAGTCGCAGGTGATGTCCACGAGAGTCGACTCGACCTGCGGCCGCTCGTTGAGCCGGTGGATGGGGACGATGGGGAAGAGCTGGCCGAGCGCCCAGTGATCGAGCAGCGACTGGAAGACCGAGAAGTTGCAGATGTGCTGGTCGGCGAGTTCGGTCTTCAGTGTCTTGAGGTCCTCGGGGACCTCGACGGGGTCCATGCGGGCCACGACGGTCTGCAGTTTTTCGGCGGACTGCCAGAAGAGCGTCTCCACGCGGGCTTTCACGTCGAGATTGAGCAGGCCGAGCTCGAACATCGTCTGCGCCTGCTCCTTGATCTGCTGGAGGTCGTGCCACGACTCGTTGAGGGTCTCCTCGCTGATGCGGTCGTCGATCTCGATGATCTCGCGAATCAGTTTGTGATCGCTTGCCCGGATGACGATCGGTTCGGCGGGCGTTTTCTCGATCGCCCCGAACGCCTGCACCACCAGCACCGAGTGGTGCGCCACGATGGCCCGCCCCGACTCGGAGACGATGTGCGGATGTGGCACGCGCTCGTCGTCGCAGACGTCCATGATGTTGTAGACGATGTCGCTGGCGTATTCCTCGACCGTGTAGTTCATCGAGGAGTGGAACGTGGAACGCGAGCCGTCGTAGTCGATGGCCAGACCACCGCCGACGTCGAGATACTCGAGCGGATGGCCGAGCTTCGACAGCTTGGCGTAGTACATCGCCGCCTCGCGCACGGCCCGCTTGATGGTCAGAATGTCGGGGATCTGCGAGCCGATGTGGAAGTGCAGCAGCTTGAACGCCGACTCCATCTTCGCCTCGCGGAGGATCTCGATGGCCTCGAGGATCTCCGCCGTCGAGAGCCCGAACTTCGCGTGTTCGCCGCCCGAGGTGGCCCACTTGCCCGAACCCTTGGAGACGAGGCGCACGCGGATCCCGATCCACGGCTCGACGTTCATCTCCGCCGCGATCCGGGTGATGGTGCGCAGCTCGGAGAGCTTCTCGGCGATGACGATCACCTTCTTGCCAAGCTTGCGTCCCAGCATGGCCATGCGAATGAAGGCGTCGTCCTTGTACCCGTTGCAGACGATCAGCGATTCCGGATCGTTATGCACCGCCAGGCCTGCATAGATCTCCGGCTTCGATCCGACCTCCAGGCCGTAGTGGAACGGGCGTCCGGCGTCGAGAATCTCTTCGACGACCTCGCGCAACTGGTTGACCTTGATCGGAAAGACACCGCGGTAGCGGCCGCGGTAGTTGTGCTCGGCGATGGCCCGGTTGAATGCCCGATTCAGCGTCTCCACGCGGTGGCGCAGCAGGTCCTGAAAGCGGATGAGAATCGGCGCGTTGAGGTTCAGGGCCTGCGCTTCACGCAGCGCGTCGAGGATCGGAATGGCCACCCCGTTTTCCTGGAGCGGAGAGACGGTCAGATCGCCGTTGCCGTTGACACCGAAGTACCCGGCGCCCCAGCGCTCGATCATGTAGAGCGCCGAGGCGTCTTCGACCGTCCATCCAGCGTGATCTTCGAATTGTTGGGGGTGCGCTTCCATCGGCTCGACAAAGCATAGAACGAGTTGGAACGCCTGTCATTCCGCGGTCGAACCAGGGAAGCTCTGAACAAGTCCGATAGTCGTCGTTGAAGGCGCCGCCGCGTCGGATGCGAGCCGGGGCGACGCAGGCGATGCGGGGCCATCGTCGAGCAGCGACGGCGAAGCAGACGATGCGGCGCCGCCCGCAACCCG
>DATFUW010000062.1:0-14207 GCA_035260605.1 Thermoanaerobaculia bacterium
CGCGTCCGACGATTGCCATTCCCCGGCCCGGTTCGGGAGAGGGGGCGGCGATCGACCTCGACGGATTCTTCGGCGTGCATCCGTCGCTGGCCTCGATCGTTCCCTATTTCAAGGACCGTTCGGCGGCTTTCGTCCACGCGGTGGGAAGTCCGGACGCCACGCGCTCGCACTTCGACGCGCAGGACTTCATGGAATCGGGAACGCCGGGCGTGAAGAGCACCGAGGACGGATTCCTGTCGCGGGCGGTCGCGGAGGGAAAGCCGGCGTCGCCACTACGCGCCGTATCCATCGGGCCGTCGCTGCCGCGGATTCTCTCGGGAAGCGCGGGGGCGGTGGCCATGACGAGCATCGGGCAGTTCGGCGTTCGCGGCGGCGAGCGGATCGCCTCGGGATTCGAGTCGATGTACGCGGAGGCGGTCGCCGGCGCGCTCGGCGGGACGGCGAAGGAGTCGTTCGAAGCCGCGCGCATTCTGAAGTCGGCCGCTCCGGAGACGGTGAAGCCGGCGAACGGCGCCGTCTATCCGCTGAACCCGCTCGGGAATTCGCTGAAGCAGATCGCGCAACTGATCAAGTCGAACGTTGGACTGGAAGTGGCATTCGCCGACGTCGGCGGATGGGACACGCACGCCGGCGAAGGGGGCGCGCAGGGGATTCTGGCCAACAACCTGCGCAATTTCGGTGATGCCATCGCGGCATTCGCCCGCGACCTCGGATCGCGAATGGGCGACGTCGTCCTGGTGACGATGTCCGAGTTCGGGCGGACGGTGCGCGAGAACGGCAACCGAGGGACCGATCACGGTCACGCGAACTCCATGCTGGTTTTCGGTGGCGGAGTGACGGGAGGAAAAGTCGGCGGCCGCTGGCCGGGACTGACGGATCTCTACGAAGACCGCGATCTGGCGATCACAACCGATTTTCGCGACGTCTTCGGAGAGCTGTTGAGCCGGCACCTCGGCGTCCCATCGCTGCAGCGCGTCTTCCCCTCCTACGACTGCGCGCCGTCGAAGTGGCGCGGACTCATGGCATAGGAAGGCCGCTACTTCCCCTGCCGCACGAGGTCGTGCGCGGTGTTGATGGCGTCGTCGATGGCCTGCTGCCGCTGAACGAGGTCGTCGGGGGGCGGCGTGCCGCTGCGGAGCGAGGTGTCCATCTGCTGGACCAGCGTTCGCAGATCGCTCATGGCATCCTTGACGGTGGTGCACGACGGATCGGCGCAGAGGCACTTCTCCTCGGCGCGGCGGGCCTGTTGCTCGATTTGCGAGCGGAAGTCGCCCCAGGCCGCGAGATCGTACGGCGGATTGGCGAACCGGCCGATGCCGGAACCCCAGGCGTCGCTCGCCGCCTCCGCAGCCGAGACGCAGTCGTCGTTCTCCGGCGCCGTGCTGGTGGTCGCCGATGCCTGGCTGGCGTGCTGCGCGTTCCACCAGGGGATGCCCTTTTTCCAGATGAGGACGACGACGGCAATGGCGATCGCCAGTTTGAGCAGCGTCTTTCCTTCCATGTCATTAGTGTAGACGTTCGGGGCGGCCACGTTACACTCCCGTTCCGATGCCGGGGAAAGCGTTGCGGCGCCGCGTGCGGCGGATGATCGATTTCGGGCTGGCCGCATTCATCGATTTCCGCCTGTGGGTCACCGGGAAGGCCGACCGCGAGCTTCCGCCGCTGCGGTTGCGCTTCGTCGGAGGCGGCGACTTTCGCGAGACAGGGCGGGAGCTCACCGACCTGCTCGTTTCCGCCGGTGGCCTCCGGCGGAGCGACCGCGTGCTGGACATCGGATGCGGCGTGGGGCGGGTGGCGATCCCGCTCGCCGCGTACCTCGACCCCGGCGCGAGCTACGACGGATTCGACGTGGTGCGGCGCGGCATCCGCTGGTGCGAGCGCAACATCACGCCGCGGCATCCGAACTTCCGGTTTCACCACGTCGACGTCTCCAGCAGCGAGTACCGCACGCGTGGCTCCGCGGCGTCGGCATTCCGCTTTCCGTTCGCCGACGCGTCCTTCGATTTCGCCTTCGCCACTTCGGTATTCACGCACCTGGTGGCCCACGAGACGCGCCGCTACATCGAGGAGACGGCGCGCGTGCTCGCGCCCGGCGGCCGGTTTCTGGCGACGTTTTTTCTGATCACCGACGAGTCGCGGGCGGCCATGGACTCGCGCACCATCTATCACTTTCCCTGCATCCGCGGGCCGATGCGCCTGCTCGATGGGGACAATCCGGCGGCCGGTGTGGCGATCGACGAGGCGGTGGCCCTTCGCCTCCTGACCGACGCGGGACTGCGGATCGAGCGCGTCTCCCATGGCCAGTGGTCAGGCCGCGCCGAGTTCCTCACGTTTCAGGACGTCGTGCAATGCGCGAAAGCTGGATGATTCGTCATCTCCGCCGGTTCGTTCCTGTGCCGGTCCGCCGCAGGATCCGGATCGCCCGGCGCGAAGTGCCGGTCCGCCTGCGCGATCTTCCGGCGGACCTGTGGGGACCGAGGCTGCCGCCGCCGGACCTCCGCGGGCGGGTGGGCATCGACAGCTCGCGCGCGCATTTCCTGGACGTCGGGAGGCGGGTCGCGGACGAGCTATGGAGCGCGTTCGCGTCGATCGGCACGCTCTCCGACCACCCGCGCTGGCTCGATTTCGGCTGCGGCGCCGGACGCGTGGCCCGCTTTCTGGAGGAACGCGAATCGATCCGCGTCACGGGGATCGACATCGACCGCGATGCGATCCGCTGGGCGTCGCGCCATCTTCGCGGCAGGTACGAGGCGGTCGATCCGAACCCGCCGACGCATCTTCCGGACGCCGCGTTCGACGTCGCCGTGGCAGTCTCGGTCTTCACGCATCTGGACGAGCCGGCGCAGTTCGCCTGGCTGGCCGAGCTGCATCGCCTCCTTCGCCCGGGCGGGCTGCTGCTCGGCTCGACGATGGCTCCTCGGCTGATGCAGAACCGCCCGGATCTCACGCCCGAGGATCACCGGCGTCTGCAGGAACGAGGGTTCGTCTTTCGTGCCGGTGCCGGTTCCTTCAACGAAGAGAGCGCATTCCATTCGCACGAGTACCTGGAACGCGAATGGGGACGGACCTTCGATCTGCTGGCCTTCAGGCCGGCAGGACTGAACGGACATCTCGATCTCGCCGTGTGGCGGCGAAGAGAAGGACCGGCCCCGACGCGCTGACGACCGCGCAGCGAGGTCAGTCGAACTCGAACCGCAGGCGCATGCGCAGATGCGCCAGCAGCGCGCCGGCGAAGGCTCCGCCGGTGTTCCAGATGATGTCGTTGATGTCGGCCACCCGGGTCGGCAGGAAGTACTGCACGGCCTCGATCAGGCAGGAGTAGGCCAGCGCCAGCAGCACGGTGAGCACGTAGGTCTGCACCGTCGGCCGCTCGATCGTGTGCAGGGCGATGAACAGCAGGAACCCGAACGGGGCGAACAACAGCACGTTGGCCACGATCGGCACGACGATCAGCGCCAGGACACGCGTCGACACCGGCCGCTGGGCGATGCGGTGCGCGAGGTGGCGGACGTCTTCGAAGGGGATGGGATCGACCTTCGAGTAGCTGTTGCCGGTCACGGACATCGTCATCAGCGCGATGCCCGCGGTGACGATGACGAGCAGGGCGATGGTGACCGGCCGCTTGATGACGAGGACGCTCTGCATCAGACGTTCACGAATTTTCGGAAGTCGACGTTCAGGATGAGCCCGATGGCCATGAAGAACATCATGGTGGCCGAGCCGCCATAGGAGAGCAGCGGCAGGGGGATCCCGGTGACCGGCAGCAGTCCGATCTGCATGGACACGTTGATGATCACATGGAAGATGAAGAAGCAGACCAGGGCGAGCACCAGGAACGTCCCGCCGCGGTCGCGCGCCGCTTTGGCCACTCCGAGCGACTCGAGAACCAGAAACAGGTAGAGCGTCAGCACCACGATCACGCCGACGAACCCCCACTCCTCACCGAGGACGGAGAAGATGAAGTCGGTATGCCGTGCCGGGAGATAGGCGAGGTTCACCTGCGTGCCGTGCAGGAACCCCTTGCCGGTGATGCCGCCCGACCCGGTGGCGATCTTCGCCTGCATGACCTGATATCCCGATCCCAGGGGATCGCGCGAGGGATCGAGGAAGATCTCGATGCGCTCGCGCTGGAACGGACGGAGGAAGTGCCAGCCGATGGGCAGGGCGATGAGCCCGCACAGCACCGCCACCAGCCAGAAACGCGGCTTGATGCCGCCAAAGAACATGGCCACTCCGATGAGCGGAAAAAAACTCGCCGCCGACCCGAACGCCGGCTGCAGCGCGATGAGCAGCACCGGCGCGCCGATGATGGCCATCACGGCGATGAAGTTGCGCAGGTTCAGGTAGGCGCGGTCGTTCGAGTCGAAGTACTTGGCGATGAGCAGCGCCGTGAAGATTTTCATGAACTCCGACGGCTGAAACTGAAAGCTCCCGATGTGGATCCACGAACGCACGTTCCGTGTCAGCCGGCCCCAGATCAGCAGATATCCGAGCAGGAGCAGGCCGAACCCGTACAGGAACGGCGAGATCTCCATCAGCACGTGATAGTCGATGCTGATGAAGAGCATCATCAGCGCGACGCCGATCAGCGACCAGAGCACCTGCTTCTGGAACAGCGGTGCGTCGGAACTGAAGTGCGTCGCACTGTAGACCAGCGTGCAGCCGATCGATGCGATCAGCAGCGCGGTCACCATCAGATTGAAGTCGACGCGCGAGAGAGTGCGCTCCAGAGACATGGCCGTTGTCAGACCATTATCGCGTGGGCGGCTCCTGGTTGTAGAAGAACATGCAGGTCACGCGCTCGGTCGGGTTCGGGAAGTCCTTCGGCAGGGGATTGAGCGGCGACGACAGCTCGATGGCCTTCTTCGCCGCGAAGTCGTAGGGCGGAACGCCGGAGCTGCTCAGGATGGTGATGTCGGTGATCGAGCCGTCGCGGTGGATCGTGAAGCGAATCGTCACCACACCCTTGAGTCCGGTCTGGATCAACTGCGGCATGTTGTTGTACCAGTTCACGCGGATCCGGCTGACCATCGACTGCGCGTAGTCGCCCCAGTCGTACCACTGCGATTCGAACGACAGCGGTCCCGACTCGGCGAAGCCCTTCTCGCCGCCCTCGTTGCCGAGGTCGACACCGCTGCCTTTGCCGAGCGACGCGACCTTGCCCACTTCGCGGATGGCGTTCTGCCAGTTGATCCCAGCGGACGCCTGGGTGGGGTGGTAGGTGAACGTGCCGCCGGGGGCGGCGGACGGGTCGGCCGCCTCGGGCGCGCTCTGCGCGGCCTGCTGCTGTGGCGGTGCGGTCAGCTCCGACTCGGCCGCCTGCGCCTGCCGGGCACGCTGAGTGCTCCCCGACTGCGACGGCGGCGTGTAGAGCCCGCGCTCACCCGGACGGAGCGTCGGCTGATCTCCGGTCGGCTTGGGCATCGACGCGCGGCGGTTGGCGTCGGAGAACGGAGCGTTCAGCGGCGCGGTGTTGGTCTTCGCCCCTGGCGCCTCGGTGAACTGCCGGGACGGCTGCCGCATCAACTCCACATAGCGCACGATCGCCGCCGGCCGGTCGCCCTCTTCCACGGGACGGTAATTCCGGATGATGTAGACCGCCAGGAGCGCATGAATGACGATTGAGATCAGGATGGCGATCGAAACGCCGGTGCTCCGGGACTTGTCCTCCAGTAGGAAATCGAGCCGCTCTTCCAAGGTCGCTCCGTAGAAGTTTAGACGCAGCGGTTTTCTTCCACGTTACTGATCTTGCTACACTTCCGTTGAATGTCTGCCGCCACACCTGCACCGCCTCCTCCTCCGTCCGCGGGGGCCAAGCCGTCGTTCGACTTCGTTCGCCCGCTCGCGTTCGTCTTCGAAGACCCCCGCTGGCTTCCGAAAGTCCTGCTCGGTGGCCTCTTCATGCTGGCCAGCATCTTCATCGTCGGGGCATTCTTCGTGTATGGCTATCTCGCGCGGCTGGTGCGCAACGTGATCGAGGGGCAGCAGAATCCGCTTCCGGAGTGGGACGACCTCGGCGATTTCTTCGTCGAGGGGTTCAAGCTTTTTCTGATCGGGCTCGTCTATTCCGTTCCGATCGGAATCCTCGCCGCGGCCGTGCTCGTCCCAGCGCTCATCGCCGGGAACTTCGGCGACAACGAGACGCTCCGGGCCCTCGGCGGAATCTCGGTGTCGTGCGTCTGGTGCCTCGTCGTGCCGCTCGGGCTGGCGTTGGCGGTCTGGCTTCCGGGAGCGCTATTGATGACCGTCACGAGCGGACAATTCTCCGCGGCGTTCGAATTCCGGCGCATCGCGCGGTTCATCCGGGCCAACGCCGGAAACTACGTGCTGGCATTCGTCGTCTGGCTGGTGGCGCGCTTCGCCGCCGGCCTGGGGATCATGGTGCTGTGCGTTGGCGTCTTTTTCACGATGTTCTGGGCCTTCTGCGTCGCCGCATACGCGTTCGGTCAGGTGTGGAGGCAGGCGGAGATCCGGTGAAGCGGAATACGCACATCGTCGCCGCCGCGCTGGCTTGCATCCCCACGACGATCCTCGCAGCGAGTCTGCTCTGCACGCGGGCCGTGGCGGACGGTGCATCGCCGAACTGGCGGCTGCTCTTCCGCGTGCTCTGTCACGGCATCGCACACCGCTGTTTCGAGCTGTGGAACGCGCCGATGCCGATCTGCGCGCGCTGCACCGGCATCTACGCCGGGATGCTCGGTGGCATCCTTCTCTTTATGATGCTGCCCCACATTGAGGAGCGGCTGGCGCGCTGGATCCTCGGATTCGCCACGCTCCCCCTGGCGATCGACGGCCTGACGCAACTTGCACGCTTGCGCGAGAGCACGAATCCGCTGCGCCTGGAGACCGGCTTGCTCGCTGGAGCGGCGTTCGCCTTCTGGGCGTTGAGCGCGGTCGAAAGTCCCGTCCTTTCAACTGCTTGACGGGTCGTGACCGCTGGGTTACGCTTCGAGGACAACTCCATCCGCGCCGAATTAATGAACAACAATGTCTTTCCAGGGATCGCTCAAAGAACTTCCTCTGCCTGACATCATTCAGTTGGTCAGCGTCTCGGGCAAAACTGGAAAGTTCACCCTGTCCCGCGACGCGGACCGCGGCTATATCTTCCTGAAGAACGGCCAGATGGTGCACGCCACCGTGGGCGATCTGACCGGAGAAGAGGCAATCTACTCGCTGGCAATCTGGAATCAGGGCGAGTTTCAGTTCGTCCCCGGCGAGGAGTCCGACAAGCAGACGATCACCAAGTCGAACACCAATCTGCTGATGGAAGCGGCGCGGCGTCTCGACGAGTGGCGCGTCTTGTCGAAGAAGGTCGCGTCGGTGGAGATGATTCCGGAGCTGCAGACGCGCGAGAACCGCCACGAACAGATCACGCTCAATCCGCAGGAGTGGAAGGTTCTGACCCGCATCGACGGACGGCGCTCGATCGCGGAGATCGGTCAGGCACTGAACGTTTCCGCGTTCGAGGTGGCCAAGATCCTCTACGGCATGATCACTTCGGAGCTGGTGTCGCTAAAAAAAAAGCCTGAACACGCCAGCGACGAGCAGAACAGCGAGCTGATCGACGTCGCCGCTCGGATCCGCAACATCGCCGAGCAGTTCATCGGCGACTCAGCCCGAAAGACCATCGAGCGGCATTTCCTCCACGCACTCGACGGCATCATGAGCGGTAAAGGTGAGGGGGCACTCGACGAGATGGTCGCGGAGTTCGAGAAGACCGCATCGCTGCTGCGCGGCCTGGCGATCACCGAGCAGCTCCGGAGCCGGATCAGCGAGATCCGTCCTCATGCAACGCACGCCTAGGGAAGCTCTGAACAAGTCCGATGGTCGTCGTTGCGGGCGCCGCCCGCAGCCCGCAGGGCTGATGGCGGTTGCCGTCTGCTTCGTTGCACGTCGTCAGCGATGCCACCGCATCGCCTCCTCCTCGCGCCTCGCATCCGACCGCCAAGCGCCATCAGCGACGGCCATTGGACTTGTTCAGAGCTTCCCGAGCGCGTTCAGAATGCCTGACCGCTGGAGAACGACACCAGCCATCCACGCCGGCCGAACGGATCGCGGCTCAGCGCATAACTGAGGTCGATGCGCAGCAGGTTCTTCGGCGTGCGCGGCAGGCCGATGCGCAGGCCGGCGCCGACGTCGGTCTTCAGCGAGGCAAGGTCCGCAAGCCCGCCGCTCGACGCATTTCCGGCGTCGGCGAAGATCACGAACCCGGGCGAGACGAGTTGCAGCACCTCCCGGCCGAGATAGAAACGCTCTTCGGCATTGATGATCACGGCGCGGTTTCCTTCGAACGCATGCGCGCGATAGCCGCGCAGTCCGCTCAGGCCGTCGGCGAAGAACTGCAGCTCCGGGTCGAGGCGCCATCCACCGTCGAAATGAATGCGCGCGACGAACGCCCGCGGGTGGGCTTCGCCTTCCCGCGTCACCCAGAGCACGTTGGCCTCCGCGATTGCATTCTCGATTCCGGAGTGCAGACGTGTCGACGCGGCGACCGACGGAAGGACGAACGAACGGCTGCCGAGCCGGAACCCGTTGCTCCCGCCGACGCGGACGAACTCCGTCGTCGCCGGTGCGCCGAACGCCGCCGGCGAGACGGCCGCTTCGATCGACGCGCTGCGCCCGAGATCGAAGTCCTCAAAGCGGAGGTCCTTGTCCACGTAATTCAACGTCAGGAAGTCGTTGTCGGCGTGTTCGTAGCGCAAAAGCAGATACCGGAACTCGTGCGACGAGACGATGCCCGCATGATCGGGGATCGGTGCGAAGTCTTCGTCGAGGAACCGGAAGCCGGCCGTGACCCGGTCGGCGTGATCGTCATTGGGATCGATCGCCGCGCCGAACGCGGCGCCGAATCCGCGGAGGCTGTGCGCGAACTGCGACACCTCCTCGCCTCCCGCGTACAGCCGGTCGTTCTGCCGTAAGGACGTGAAGAAGGCGTCGGAGGCCCACGGAGCGGCAAACGAGAAGAACGGCCGGCGGAGGCTGAACTCCCGGTCGTAACCGTCGGAGTTGTGTTCGTAGCCGAGGTGTGCGCGAAGATAGGGAGCGAAGAATGCCGGGTCGTTGAAGTTGAAGAGTACGCGCCGCCGCTCGAGACCCTTGGTCCATCCGACTTCCAGCTCTTTTCCGAGCCCGAGCAGATTCGTGTCGGAGAGCCGCGCGCCATAGGTTGTCGTGCCGCCGCTGCTGCCGGCCTGCGTTTCCGGGGCGATCGACCAGGCGTCCTGCGTGACCACCGTGAGGTCGACCTTCCCATCGTGTGCCGGCGACGCGGTCACGGAGGCGGACTTGAGAAAGGACAGCGCGCGCAGGTTGCGCTCCGTCTCCTTCAGCCGCGCCGGCACATAGACGTCCCCCTCGTGAAACAGCAGGAACCTGGCGATGACCGACTGGCGGGTATCGATGTGCAGCCGGTCGGCGAGGCGATAGATCGCGCCGCGCTGCTCTTCGGCGGACGAGTAGACATCGAGCGGAATGATGGTGATCGTCCCGATGCGGAGCGTTTCGGCCGAGTGAGCGGGAAGCGCCGTGGTGATCAGGAGGGCAACGAGGAGGAGGCGCACGTGCTTGTGACGGATGATATCCTTTGACGACACCACTTCCGGAGGCCGGGTTGGACGCTTACAAAGGCGGTTGGATCGAGATCATCGCCGGAGGAATGTTCTCTGGAAAATCGGAAGAGCTGATCCGCCGGCTGCGGCGCGCGGTCATCGCCCGCCAGCGCGTGCAGGTCTTCAAGCCGCTGCTCGACGATCGCTTCAGCACTGAGGACATCGTCTCGCGCGACGATCGGCGATTGAAGGCGGTCGCCGCCGCCACGGCCAACGAGCTGCTGGCGCGGGTGGAGATCGGCGTGCAGGTCGTGGGAATCGACGAGGTGCAGTTCTTCGACGACGCCGTCGTCGACGTTTGCATGCAGCTCGCTGATGCCGGGATCCGGGTGATCGCCGCCGGTCTGGATCAGGACTACATGCGCCGGCCGTTCGGTCCGATGCCGGCGCTGCTGGCCGTCGCCGAGGAAGTCTCGAAAATGCATGCCGTCTGTGTGCGCTGCCGGGGAGCCGCGCATTACTCGCAGCGCGTCTCCGGCGGAAACGCGCAGGTCGAAGTGGGCGACTCCGCGTACGAGGCACGCTGCCGCTCCTGCTACGAGCGCTACCAGGCGCCCGAAGAGGAAAACGCTTCGATCCAATTGACGATCCCGCAACCGGTATGACAGTTTTTGTCAGCTATGATTTCCACAAACTGATCCAGGCAATTGGTCTCTAGTCCACAACTCGCTTGAAAAACAACGACTTAGCTCGAATGGGCCGATGGTATTCCGTTTGCCTTGAAGCTGGCTGAGGTGAGGTTGTGACACGCAGGAGAGGATTCACGCTTCTGGAGTTGCTCATCGTGATCGCGATCATCGGGATCATTTCGGCGATCGCCATTCCGAATCTACTGGTCGCCATTCAGCGCGCCCGGCAGCGAAGGACGATGGTGGACATGCGAAGCATCGCCACCGCCTGGGAAGCGCGCAACATCGACACGGGCCGGTACAACGCCGCCGGCACGGCCCTGCCCGGGATCGATCAGACGGTGGCGGTATTCGATCTCTCCTCGTCGCTGGCGCCGACCTACATGAAACAGATGCCGCTGTGGGACGGCTGGGATCATGCGTTCGAGTTCTTCGTCGACCGGCAGTGGGGGACGACAGGGAACGCGCAGCAGTACGCGATCGTGTCCCCGGGGCGCGACGGACAGTTCGCCGCCACGGAGACGACGGGGGTCATTCAGAACTTCGACTGCGACATCATCTTCTCGAACGGCTCTTTTCTCGCGTATCCCGAGGGAGCGTCGTCGCAGTAGCTATACTGCAGCGCAGTGACCGGTACGCGTCGTTCCGTCCTGCTGATCCTCCTCGTGCTCTTCGTCGTCGCGCCGCTGCAGTGCCGGCGGGCCACCGGCGTGGAGCGTGACCCGTTCGATCAGGAGGCGGAGGATGCGCTGGTCTCCTACCTGAAGATCGACACCAGCAACCCTCCCGGAAACGAGACCGCGGGCGCGCGCTTCCTGCAGGCGCTGCTGCGGAAGGACGGCATCGAGGCCAGGCTGGTGGGATCCGATCCGGCACGCCAGGGCGTATACGCGCGCATCCTTTCCGGCACGAATGCAAAGGCGCTGCTCCTGCTGCACCACATCGACGTCGTTCCGGTGGCTGCGGCCGAGTGGACGAAGCCGCCGTTCGAAGGGGTCCGTTCCGGCGGATACATCTGGGGGCGCGGCGCGCTGGACATGAAGTCCCTCGGCATCGCCGAGATCATGGCAGTGCTCGATCTCGTGCGGCGTCACGTTCCGCTGCGGCGCGACGTCATCATCCTCGGCGTTCCGGACGAGGAGCTCGGCGGCCAGCACGGAACGAAGGAACTCCTGGAGACGGAGCCCGCGCTGTTCGACAACGTCGGCTACGTGCTCAACGAGGCCGGCTACAACGAGACCATCGTCGACAAGGTCGCCTTCTGGGGCATCGAGATCCAGCAGAAGGTGCCGCTGTTCCTCCGCGTGCACATCGAGGGGCAGCCGGGGCACGCCGCCTCGCCGCCCGACGACGGCGGCACGCTCGTCGAGCTGATGCACACTCTCGAGGCCGTCCGGGCCATCCCCGCGCCGTATCGCCTCACGCCGGCCGTCGAGGCCTACTTTCACGCCGTCGGGGCGACGAAGCGCGACCAGAAAGGGGAGGTGCTCCGCTCGATGCAGGCCACCGGGATCGACGCGGCGCGCGTGGAACGCGTTCTTCCGCCCGGATACCGTTCGCTGATGCACGACACGATTGCCATCACGCAGATCAAAGGCGGGACGTGTACGAACTGCATGCCGGCCACCGCGTTCGGCGACGTCGACATCCGCCTGCTCGACGACGAAACGGTCGGTCCGATGCTGGAGCGGGTGCGGGCGCGCATGCCGAAGCACGCCAAGCTCGAAGTGCTGCTGCAGGGCCAGCCGGTCCCCGCGAGCCCGACCGACACGGAGTTGTTCCGCCTCCTCGCGGCGGACATGAAGCGGTCGGAGCCTGGATCGGCGGCCGCGGCGGTGGTCAGTCCCGGGACTTCGGACAGCCGCTACTTCCGCGCGCGGGGGATCGTGGCCTACGGGATCGCCCCCTTCAAAGTCAATTACTACGACGCCGACACGGTGCATGGGAACGACGAGCGCATCCGCGCCGTCTTCTTCGCCGAAGGGGTGCATCTGCTGCGGCAGATCGTCGGCGATTTCTGCGCGCGTCGATGAACCGGCGCCTGGCTTTCCTGCTGCTCGCACTCGTCGCGCTGGCGTTGTTCGCGCGCCCGCTGGTCCGCGGCGAGGTCCTCGTCTTTCGCGATCACAGCGACTACTTCCAGCCGATGCACTGGTTCACCACCTCCGAGCTGCGGCACTTTCGCCTTCCGCTCTGGAATCCGTACAACGCCTCCGGCGAACCGTGGCTGGCCAACCCGCAGACCGCGGTCTTCTATCCGCCGGCCTGGATCTTTCTGGTCCTTCCGTTCGCCACGGCGTACATCCTCTATCTCTGGATGCACGTGGTGCTGCTTGGCTGCGGTGCATTCCTCTTTTTGTCGCGCATGGTTTCGCCGCGCGCGGCGTTCCTCGGTGCGCTGGTGCTGATCCTCTGCGGGCCGACGCTCTCGCTGATCGACGTGTCGAACAATCTCACGGCGTTCGCCTGGATCCCGCTGGTGCTCTGGTGCGCGTTGCGGCCGGCGCCGGCGCCCGCGAGCGGCGCGGCGATGGCCATGGCCTTTTTCGCCGGAGAGCCATTCGTGGCGGCCCTCGGCGCCGTGGCCTTCGTCATCGTCCGGCTGGCCGCCGGAGGACGCGTCCGCGAGATCGCCGACGCCGCGGTGACCGCGTTTCTCTTCAGCGGGATCGAACTCCTTCCTTTCCTGGAGATGCTCTCGGGGAGCGATCGCGCGGGCGCGGTCCCGCGGGAAGAGGTCCTGCGCAACTCGATGCCGCTCGGCGACTGGCGGCGACTCGTACTCTCGTCCGGGCCGATGCATCAGCAGTTCATTCCCAGCCTCTACGTGGGCGTCGTCTGCACGCTGCTGGCGCTGATCGGCCTGACCGCGATGCGGCGCAGCGCCGCCGTGCGCGCCGCGTCGGGCGTCGTCGTGCTCTGCATGATCGTGGCCTCCGGCAGCTACCTCGCGCCGGTGGGCCACCTGCTCGCATCGCTCCCGCTGACGGTGCTCCGATATCCGTCGCGTGTCGTTCCGCTGGCAGTGCTGGCGATCGTCATCCTCGCGGCGGCCGGCTGGGATCGGGTGGCGCGCACCGTTCCGGCGCGATGGCTATGGCTCGCGGCCGTCGTTCTGGTGATCGGCGATCTCGTGCCGCACGCTGCTCCGTTCTTCGCCAGCGCGCCGTTCGATCCGCATCCCGCGCCCTACGCGCCGTCCATCGGGCGTGACGGAAAGATCGTGCGGCTGCTCGATCTGCGGCAGGGACCGTTCGACCGCCGCGCCTGGATCTCCGGTTATCTCAACCTGTTCGGTCACCGCTTCGACTCGTGGACTGCTGCGCCGGTCGTCTCGCAGCGCTATACCGATCGATTGGAGGCGGCGCTGACCCGGCCAGCGCTGCTCGACGCGATGTCGGTCCGCTATCTGTTCTCCGATCGGCCGATCCGGCCGCTGCCGGCAGTCGCGGCCAGCGGCCGCGTCGCGGTCTACGAGAATCCCGGCGCCTTTCCGCTGGCCTACTGGCGCGACAGCGCGGGACACATCGTGCCGGCATCATCGCTGGCAATCACCACGAGCGCGCTGCACGTGGCCATCGACGCTCCCGCGGACGGAGTGGTGGTGGTGACGCAGCAGTCCGCGCGCGGATGGAGCGTGGAGGTCGACGGAAGAGTGGCGGAAGGGGAACGCGAGGGAGTGTTTCGCGCGGTGCGCGTGCCGCGCGGGCATCATTTCGTCTCGTGGTACTACCGTCCGCGCGCGCTGTTCGCGGGAGCTGCGTTGACGGCGATCGCATTCGTGCGGTTGCTCTTTTCAATGCGCTTTGTCAAGCGTCGCTGCTACATAAATTTTTTTTCGCGCGCGTGAAAATTTCGCTTGATGTTTTGTTCATGGGCAGGTGTAGAATCGCGCTCTCCAAAAATTCGGATGTGATCGAGGACGTTCCATGGTGAGCAGCATTGATGATCGCTTGAACCAAATCATTCG
>DATFUW010000063.1:0-2417 GCA_035260605.1 Thermoanaerobaculia bacterium
GTTCGAGTACTTGCGGCCCGGCTTGGGATCGAGGTGCTTGATGATCTCGACGATCCCCTCCAGGGTCTTCAGCTCGATGGCCAGCGACTTGGCCAGTTGCACGAAGTGCCGCTGCATGAACATGTCCCAGTGATCGCGGATGATGGTCTCGACCAGCGGATTGTCGAGCTCCAGGAAATTGAGCTGCAGCAGCAGGCACTCGCGCAGGTCGCGCGCGCCGACGCCGATCGGATCGAGCGACTGGATCACCCGCACGGCCTGGTCGGACTCCTCGGCCTCGTACGGACCGGCCGCCACGATCTCTTCGTTCGAGGCGCGGAGATAGCCGTCCTCATCGATGTTTCCGATGATGAACTGCCCGATCTCTTTGGTCCGCGGCGAGGCGTCGCTCATCATGAGCTGCCATGTGAGATGGTCCGTCAGGTTCGGCGGACGGGTCAGGGTATTCTCGATGGGGAACTCCTCGTGCTCCTCCCCCATCCGCGGGTTGTAGCCGTACTCGATGTAGTCCTGGAAGTAGGCGTCGTAATCGATCTCGTCGAACGAGTCCTTTTCCTTCTCCTGCGTCTCCGGCTTCTTCTCTTCTTCGGTCTGGTTCTTCGCTTCCTGGGCCTCTTCGGCCTCTTCGGTCTTGTTCTCTTCGGCGGTCTCTTCGAGGAGCGGGTTCTCCAGCAGTTCCTGGTTGAGGACCTCCTGGAGCTCGAGTTTGCTCAACTGCAGCAGCTTGATCGCCTGCTGCAGCGAAGGCGTCATGATCAGCTTCTGGGAGAGTCTGAGGTGGAGTTTTTGTTCGAGTGCCATGGTCCGGATTGCGACTGCAGAATCAGGTCAGGTTGAAGGATTCACCGAGATAGATTCGCCGGACCTCCGCATCAGCCGACAGGCTTTCGGGGACTCCCTGACGGAAGATTTCCCCTTCTTTGATGATATAGGCGCGGTCTGTGATCTTCAAAGTCTCGCGTACGTTGTGGTCCGTGATCAGAATTCCGATCCCTCGGGCGCGAAGCTGCGAAACGATGCGCTGAATCTCGAAAACAGCAATGGGATCGATTCCTGCAAAGGGCTCATCAAGCAAGATGAATGCCGGGTTGATGGCCAGCGCGCGCGCGATCTCCACCCGCCGCCGCTCCCCTCCCGAAAGCGAGAAGGCGCGGTTCCGCGCGATGTGCGTGATGCCGAACTCTTCGAGAAGACTCCGCGTCAGCCGCTCGCGCTCGGCCAGCGGCAGATCCATCGTCTCGAACACCGCCAGCAGGTTCTCCTCCACCGTCAGCTTGCGGAATACCGACGGCTCCTGCGGCAGATAGCCGATGCCGCGCTGCGCCCGCAGATACATCGGCAATTGCGTGATCTCTTCGTTGCCGAGGATCACGCGCCCCTGGTCCGGACGCACCAGCCCGACGATCATGTAGAAGGTCGTCGTCTTTCCTGCACCGTTTGGCCCGAGCAGTCCGACGATCTCCCCCTGCCGGATCTCCACCGACACATCGCGCACGACCTTGCGCCCGCGATAGATCTTCACCAGATGCTCCGCGGAGACGCGCAGCGGAGCCGAGGTCGCCTCGCGGTCGACAGTGAATGGGAGGACGGTCGGGTCGTGGTCGGTCATCTGCCTTCTATAGTCTATGCCGAGCGGAGCGATCCCACGTTTCGCGCCGGATCCGGCGGCCTACTGCGGCTTGTACGTCCCCTGCGTGGCCGCGGTAGGACTGATCACTTCGACCTTGTTCCGGTTCAGGTCGATGGCGATCTGCTCGCCGCTGAGCGACTGCTTCGGATCGGTGACGGTCACCGGCGATCCGGTCATGCGGATCACGCGCCGGGCGACGTCGTAGACCGCCTTGTCGCCGGTGGCCTTCCTGCCGAGCGCCGGCTCGAGCAGCACGATGTGGTTCTGCGCCTCGATGCGCTGCATCTGGTGATTCGGGCTGAAGAAGAACGATGCTTTCTCTCCCGTCATGTGCCGGTCGCCATCGTCGATCTTCACGTTGCCGATCAGATCGACGCGGCCTTCAGTCTTGAAGGCCGTGAGCGCGTCGCTCTGCGTCTGCATCGGCCCGTTCGCCTTCTCGCTCGGAGCCATGTTGTACAGCAGCGTGCGCACGCTCCCGCGTGCTCCGATCTGATCGCCCATCCCTTCGACCTGCAACTCCTCGGCGAACAGCGTGTTCGTGTCCTGCCAGGCCCGCACATGACCGGTGAAGACGGCGGTCTTCGCCGACTGGCGCATGCTCACCGAATCGGAGTTCACGAACACCGGCTTGCCTCCCGGAAAGAGGCCGGTCGAGGCGGCCGAAGGACCGGAGTCCTTCGCCGTGAGCTGCGCGATGACGTCGCCGGTGGCCTTCGCCGTCCCGGCGCGTGGCGCGAAGGCGATCGTCTTCGCCTTCAGCGTTTCTCCGCCCGCGGTCACCGAC